>JAQGPI010000177.1 GCA_028293175.1 Verrucomicrobiaceae bacterium
CTGATGGGCCCGTAGATCTCGGCCCCTCGCTAGCCATACCAGTTGCGGTGCAACTGGGCTACTCACTCCCGCCATGCCACGCCTCCTCGCTGCGATCGGCTGCCGCGCGTGGCTGCACTTCACCACCGCGCTCGTGCCGGGATGAAAATCCCCGAGGCCGCAGCGGTGTGGCAGGACGGTGAGTTCTTGAAGAGCGCCTGGGTCAAGCGCCCGCAGGCTTCGTGCTCGACCGCGAGCTATCGCCCTTGAATGTGTTAGGCGAGTGGGATGCGCTGATGCGATGAGTCGGTCATTGCCTCTTCTGACCCGACGCCGTTGGTGTATAGCCTTTAGGCGATCAGGCGGCGCAACGTTTCTTTCCTGATGCGGCTAAAGCCTGTACACCAACGGCGTCGGGAACAGCGCTGTCTGTGAGTGCAAGAGCTTGCGGGCTTCCGCCCATGCTTCATCACGTCGTGTCACACCACCGGCGTAATCAACGCCTTCCCGCTGAAGTGCGCGGCGAGATTGTCCAGCACCAGCTGCGCCATCGCCGCTCGCGTCTCCTTCGTTGCGCTGCCCACATGCGGTAGCAGCACCACGTGATCCATCGCCAGCAGCTCCGCAGGCACATGCGGTTCGTGCTCGAAGACATCCAGGCCAGCACCTTTGATGATGCCCTGTTGCAGGGCGACAATCAGCGCCTGCTCGTCCACCACGCTGCCGCGCGCCACATTGATCAGCGTGCCTTTCGCGCCCAGCGCGGCCAGCACCTTGGCATCAATCAAATGCTGCGTGCCCGCTCCGCCGGGCGTGACTACAATCAAGAAATCACACCACGCCGCCATGGCCGCCAGATCGGCGTGATAGGCATAGGACACCTCCTGCGGATTGCGGCCATGATAACCGATCTCCATGTCGAACGCCGCAAGCCGCCGCGCAATCGCCTTGCCGATGCGGCCCAGCCCCACGATGCCCGCCTTCTTACCCGTAGCCTTGGTTGTGAGCGTGCTGGAGCCCTCGCTCCACTGGTCTGCATGCAGCAATCGGTTAGCCTTTATGAGTCCCCGGCTGCTCATCAACACCAATGCGAGCGCGGTATCCGCCACATCATCGGTGAGCACATCCGGGGTGTTCGTCACCCGGATGCCGCGCGCCTTGCAGTAATCCACCGCCACCCCGTCATAGCCCACGCCATTGACGCTGATGATCTCCAGCGCCGGCAGTTGATCCAGCAGGACGGGCTGCGCCACGCTGCCGCCCACACCGACGATGGCGCGAATGCGCGCACCATGTTCCTTCAGCATCGCCTCTTTGTCTTCGGCGCGATGATAGTCCAGCACCTCATACTGCTGCATGAGCGGTTCACGCAGGAATTCAGGCAGGGGCGCGAGGAGAAGCAAGGGAGGCGGCATAGGGCCTGTAGCAAAGCCGTGGCGCGGGCTGGGATCAACTGCGGACGAAAGAAAGTGGCTGCGGCTTTAGCCGCATTCAGGGGAGACGTAGCACCATGGAAAATTCCATGCGCGCGCCTGATTCGGCTAAAGCCGCAGCCACTTTCTTGTGACCGCCACGCTCCAGCATTGCCTTTGATTCGCACTCCAGCGATAAAAGCCCCTGGCCCTCTTCGTTTCCGCTGTTCATACTTCTTCCATCATGACCGCCCGCCGCCTTTTCCTTACCCTCGCCCTCGCCAGCACCGCGTCCCTTCAGGCAGGCAACTGGCCCAACTGGCGCGGGCCGAATCAAGACGGCAGCGCCGATGAGAAAGGCATTCCCGCAAAGTTCAGCAAAACTGAAGGCGTGAAGTGGGCCTCTCCCCTGCCCGGCCTCTCGGCCAGCGTGCCGGTGGTATGGGGCGACAAGGTTTTCATCACGGCCCCTATCGAGGCTGACAAGCAGCTCGTAGGCCTGTGCTACGATGCGAAGACGGGCAAGGAACTGTGGCGCAGCGTGATCGCCGAGGGCGGCCTGCAATGGGACAACAAGAGCAACCTCGCCAGCCCCTCCGCCACTACCGATGGTGAGCGCGTGGTCTTCCTTTTCGCCAACGCCGTGGCCGCTTGTTTCGACCTCAATGGCAAGCAGCAATGGAAGCGCGATTTCACCGAGACGCACGGCGCCTTTGGCACCCAATGGACCTATGGTTCCAGCCCCCTGCTCGATGGCGGCAAGCTGTACATCCAGGTGCTGCAACGCGATGCGCCCTTTGAGTTCCAGGGCTTCAAAAAAGGCACGCCGGGCAAGGACATGTCCAGCTACATCCTGGCCATGGACCCCGCCACCGGCAAGGATCTGTGGAAGGTGATCCGTCCTTCCGATGCGCAGATGGAGACGCTGGAAAGCTTCGCTTCGCCCGTGGCTGTGACCTTTGAAGGCAAGCGCCAATTGCTCATCGTGGGCGGCGATTGCATCACCGGTCACGATGCCGCCACCGGCCAGGAACTGTGGCGCTGGGGCAACTGGAATCCCGATCAAAACAAGAACCTCCGCCTCGTCGCTTCCGCTGTCGCCGTGGATGGCATCGCCGTCGCCTGCTCACCGAAAAAGCGCCCGGTCTTCGGCGTGAAGATGGGCCTGCATGGCAAGCTCTCCGACAGCGATCTCGCCTGGACCAGCGACCCGAAGGAATTCACCAGCGATGTCTCCACACCCGCCGTCTACGAGGGCAAGCTGTACGTGCTCGACAGCGATAAAAAGGTGCTCTCTTGCATCGAGCCGAAGACCGGCAAAGTGGTGTGGACCGGCGAGACCGGCAGCAAGGCCAAGTTTGAAAGCAGCCCCACCATCGTGGATGGGAAAGTCTACATGACGAACTTCTGGGGCGACGTGTATGTGGTAAAGGCCGGCGGCGACAAGTTCGAGCTGCTGAGCATCAATGAGATGGGCGACGGCTCCAAGCCCAACGGCGACGCCAAGAGCTGCCGCAGCAGCATCGCCGCCGCCAACGGCTGCCTGTTCATCCGCACGCAGGACAAGCTTTATTGCGTGGGGAAGTGAGGGGCGGTCGCTGAGGCTGATTTCAACCCTCAGCCGCCGCAGCAAGCTTTTCCAGCTTGGCAAGATTGAGGGCCCCGCCGCCTCGCAGGAAGAAGCGTGTCACCATCTCGCGCAGGGTGCGGTACAGGGCCGGATCCGTGGTCGCGAGTTCCACCGGCACATCTCGCCGTGCGTAACGGACCAGCGCGGCCACATCCGCCCATTTCTTCTCCTTCAGGCGGATGCCCAGCAGTTCCGGATGTTCCAGCATTTCGCGGGCGATGAGCTCTTCTTCGCGGGCACTCATGGTTCGATGAGGTTCAGGTAGATGAGGTTTTCCGTGGCTTGATCACGAGCACGTGGTGAAAAGGTATCCACCACAACACGCACTTGTTCAACCGTGACCTGATGCGTGCCCGCGAGAAAGAGAACGTCCTCAATGTCGCGTGCATCGCCCCGTACCAGTTTGGAAGCGATAAGATTTTCAATCGGCGGGCGGTAAATTTCCAGCCGCCCATCCGGTCTACCAGCACAGGTTGGAACGCGCCCAGTTCGGCAGGGCCTGGATCGACGATCTGCACATAAGGCCTGTCTGGCAGCAACGTCATCTTCGGATCAAACAAACAGCCCGCCGCAGATCGAGCCTGTCATAGTCGCTGGCCGCCCGCCACACATCCAGATCGCGTGAACTGCGCCCCTCCATACCACCAAGCAGACACGCTGCTGATCCGATGAGGCAAAGCCGCACCGGCGGACCTTCACGGCCAGCTCACCTGCTATTCGCTCAAGGACGCCGAGCCATTCATCACGATTGAGCGTGGAAGACATGGGCAAAACTTACAAAGCCAGGGGTGCCCCGCAAGCCGCGCGGAATCCTCCTTCACTCAAACACGCCCAGCGTTTTAAGGCACTCCTTCGCCACCACCAGCCGTTTCGGCGCGTCTTCCATGCTGGGCATGTCGATGTTGAGGGCGAAGGTGCTGTCGCCTTCATTGCTATGCACCCAGCCGACGAGCCAGCCGATCTGTGGCTTGATGGAGCCGCCGGTCCAGCCGGTTTTGTAATGCAGCTCGCGGGTGCCGGAGGTCTCGCGCAGGGTGATGTCTTTCACGGCGACGAGGGACTCAGGTTTCGCCGGGAGCTGGCCTTGCACGAGACGCGCGAGGAAGTCCACTTGCTCAAGCGCTGAGATCTTGAGCGGGCCTTGCAGCCAGAACTGATCCACCACGGTGCCGATCTCCATGTTGCCATAGCGGAAGGCTTTGACTTTGTCCTGCATGCGTTCAAGACCAATGCGGCGGGCGAGCTCTTGATAGATGGGTACGGCGGAGAGTTTCAACGCTTCGCGCAAGGGCATGTCGTGCTCCCATTCCTTGATCCACTGGGGCTTGCCGCCATAGGGCAGCACTTCGTCCACGCTCTTCACCGCGCCGGTTTCCAGGCCGATGATGGTGTTGGGAATCTTGAAGGTGGAGGCGGGGATGAAACGTGTCGCGGCGCGCTTGGCGTTGTATACCTCCTGGGTGTTAGCCTTCAAATCATAGAGCACAAAGGTGCCCGTGACGTTTTGCGCGGTGAAGGCGGCTGCGAGCTGCGGCGCGCCCTGCACGATGACATCAGCGCCCCAGGCGGGCAGGGTGAGGCAGAGGGCGAGGAGCAGGGGTTTCATGGGCAAAAAGAAAGTGGCTGCGGCTTTAGCCGCATTCAGGCAAGACCAGTATCATAGAAAGCTCCATGCCGCTCCTGATTCGGCTGAAGCCGAAGCCACTTTCTTTTCCCCGCACTCGTATCCCCAGGCATGATCCCTACTCTCGATCAGCGCTTGGCCTTGCGTCAGCGGCCGGACCGCATTCCGGCGATGCGGCAGCGCTGGTCGCGGCTCCTGTTTGCGCACTGGAATCTGGAGCCAACGCTGATTCAGGAGACGCTGCCGAAGGGCTTGCATGTGGATACCTTCAATGGCGAGGCGTGGATCGGCATTGTGCCGTTTTACATGCAGCGCGTCCGGCCGGTGTTTGCACCACCGCTGCCCTGGTTGTCGTGGTTTCTGGAACTGAACGTGCGCACTTATGTTTATGATGATCAGGGCAACAGCGGCGTGTGGTTTTACTCGCTGGATTGCAATCAGCCGGTGGCGGTGGAGATCGCGCGGTGGGCCTTTCACCTGCCGTATCAGCATGCGCGGATGAAGGCGGTGCTCACGGGCGAGACGGTGGATTATCGCTGCCAGCGCAAAGGTGAGCCGGTGGCTTCGCGCTACCAATACCGGCCTGCGGAGACTGCTTTGCGGACTGCGGAGCCGGGCACCCTGGAGTTCTTTCTGCTTGAGCGTTACCTGCTGTTTTCTACCTCATCCAAGGGCCACATTTACACTGGGCAGGTACACCATGAGCCTTATCCTTTTACCGAGGCGGTGTGCGATGTCGTTGACCTGGAGCCCCTACGCCAGGCGGGTTTCAAGGTCGAGGACAGCCGCGCGCGTTCGCTGCTGTATTCGCCGGGGGTGGATGTGACGGTGTTTCCGTTGCAGCGGGCGAAGGGGCTGCCCAAGAAAGTGGCTGCGGCTTCAGCCGCATTCAGGCCAGACTCTGCGCCATGAAAAATTGCACGCAAGCTCCTGATTCGGCTAAAGCCGAAGCCACTTTCTTCCTGATCTCCATCCCTCAATACCTCGTGAACATCATCTCACCCGTGGTCTTTTCCGTGCCAGTGAGCGGCGGCAGCAGATAGTGGCTGTCGCCAATGAGATGATCGGTGCTGGTCGCAGGCTGGCGCAGCACGCCGCTGAAGGGGACGAGCCGCGTGAGGGTGCCATCGATCAATTCAAAGCTGCCGGTGAAGGCGCCGGTGGTGGGGGCGAGGGTGATGATCTTCCACTTCGTGGGGCTCACGGGGATGGTGTTCGGAGCGTCCACCGTCACCGCATTGGTGGTGCTGACCTTCACCCGCGTAGGCAGGCGGATGTCCCGGGCGCTGCCAGTGGGAGTGAAAGTGACGTCCCACAAAGAGCTGCCCAGGCGCAGGCCCAGGGAGATGGCCGGAGTGGTCTCGGTGGCAGCGGCGGGCGGCAGCCAGGGATCGATCATGAGCACGGTGCTCACGGGGCCGAAGCCGCTGCGGTACGAGGCGTCGGCGGCGAGCCCGGTCTTCTTCCAAGTCATGGATTGCTGCGCGAGATAGCGGCGGTTGGCCAGCGTGGGATGAGGGGCGAAGGTAAAGGCGCCGGCAAGGAAGGACTGTGCACGCGCGACCACATAGGGCTGCACAAACAAGCGATAGCCCGGATCGCTCAGCCGGTCGGGGTTCAGCGTGGTGGTGAAGGCGGTGCCATCGCCCAGCTTCCCTGCAAAGGTGAGGACGCCGGTAGTGCCTGCACTCACCGTGGCCCAGCCAGCGCCCTTGGGCACGTTCGTTGCGGCGGGTGTGGCGGGCTCAAGGACGGCGGTATAGGCACCGGCGAAGAGCACGGGCTTGGTGCTCAATTTTTGGCCGTCGCTGGCGCTTCCCCAGGGCGCGGCAGCGCGCGTGACGGTAGCGATGAACTGGCCAAAGGACAGCAAGGTAAAATTAAGGGTAAAGGGCGTGACGACCTTGTTGAGCGTTACGTTCGTCGTTGCTGAACCCAGGGCCTGCACATTGATGAAGCCTGTCTCCCCGCCGGAGGGAGGCTTCTGGCCCACGAGGAGGTAGCTGCCGGTGAAGGCGGGCGCGGTGAGGTCGGCGGTCGTCAGCTTGGCGGTGAAGGTCTTACCCGTGGCGGGCACGGTAAGAGTGAGCTTGCCCACGGGGAGCTGGTTCGCATCCACCAGCAGCGCTTCATAAGCCCCGACAAAGCTGTCCACCACCAGGGTACCCTGATGGTAGATGAGGGTGTAATTCGCCGCCGCCGCGCCGCTGGCGGTGATGGGATAGAGGCCGCCGCCGCTGGTGGAGGTGGCCGTGGTGGTCAGCACCGGGACCTTGGTAAGCACCGCCGCCGTCTCGCCATTGACGAAGCCGCTGTAGCTGACCGTCAGCGCCGGATTGGCCTGCCCGGCGTACTTGTGCTTGTCATCAGGCGTGAGGTAGAGCGGCGCCTTGGCGATCACGAGCGTGCCGGTCACGGTCTTGATTCCCGCCACGGCCTTCACCGGGTAGCTGCCAGGAGCGGTCGGTGCGGTGGGCACATACACGGTGCCCGCCTTGTAAGTGATGGTGGGCGTTTCGGCGCTGCCAAGGCTGGCGATGGGCTTGGGCAGGCCGTCGTAGGTTTGAGTCAGGTTGATCAGCGTGAGCGTGGCGGGATCATTCTTGATCGTGATGGTGCGGGTGATGGTGGGCGCGGCGTTGTACCTTTCGTTGGCGGGCACACTGGCCGATACCTTCACGATCGCGGCATCGGCAGCGGTCAAAACATGGCCCGCGAGGGTGGCATTGCCGGACACGAGGCTGAGCGTCACGGGCAAGCCCGAACTAGCAGTCGCGGTCAAAGTGAAGGGACTCTGGCCACTATAAAGCGTGGCGGGCGGGGCGAAGGTGACGGCCTGCGCCAGCTTGACGGACGGCGCGCCAGTGCCGGTGATGTCGAAGGTGAAGATGGGCGTACCGGCATCATTGGTCGCGATGTTCACCGTGGCGGTACGCCGCCCCGGCAGGGTGGGATCGAAGGTGATGGTAAAGGTGGTGCTGCCACCGGGAGCCGTGGCCTCCGGCAGGATGGTCACCTCGAAATCCGGCGCGCCATCACCAGTCAAAACCACAGGCTGCGGGCCGATGAAGCGTAAAAACGGCGCTCCGGTATTGGTAATGGTAAAGGCGCGGGCGACCTGGGTGCCCGGCAGCTTGGCGAGGCCAAAATCCGTGCCATCCGCAGGGCTGGGAGAGGCGCTGCCGGAAGGAATGGCGACGCCGTTGCCCGTGAGACTGACCCTGGGGGAAATGGCGGCGACAAGGCCGAAGCCGTGCTGGGCAAACGAGGAGGCGTGGGTAGTCGCATAGCGGTCGCCCGGGGCCAGCGACTCGAGGCTGGCCGCCACCGGTACTTTGGCGGGACTGTAGCTGCCGCTGAGGTTGTACCCACAGGTGGCCAGGGTACCATCAGAGCACAGAAATTGGCTGTGGTAGTATCCCGCCGCAATCGCAACGACTGTTTTGCCCGCCAGTACACCGTCCCGGTTGACCGCCACTGGCACACTGCTGAGGGTGTAGCTGCCGTCGCCCAACTGGCCGCTGCCATTCCACCCCCAGGCGGCCACGGTGCCATCGGAGCACAAGGCCAGACTGTGATATTGCCCGGCTGCGATCGCGGTGACCGTTTTGCCCGCCAGCACGCCATCCGTGTTCACCGCCACAGGAACACTGCTGCCGGTGGTGCTGTTGTTGCCCAATCGACCCGAATTGTTGCTTCCCCAGGCCACCACTCTGCCATCGGAGCACAGGGCAAGGTTATGAGAACCTCCTGCCGCGATGGCGGTGACGATCTTCCCCGCCAGCACTCCCGTGTTATCCACTGCCACCGGCGGGCTGCTGCCATAGGCCACGATCGTTCCGTCAGAACACAGCGCCAGACTTGTTCCCCCCGACGCGATGCTCACAACGGTCTTTCCCGCCAGCACTCCCGTGGTAGCCACCGCTGTCGGTGCAAGGTGCGTTCTGACAGGGCCATAAATCTCTCCTGAATAGTCGTTACCCCACACGGCCAGGGTGCCATCGGAGCACAGCACCCGCCCTTGATAGAGTCCCGCTGCAATGGCGATGATCCTTTTGCCCGCCAGCGGCCCGATCATGGCCACCTCCACTGGCTCCAGCTTATAACCGTTATCGGTGCTGTTGTTGCCGAGCTGGCCGTATTGGTTGGTACCCCAGGAAGCCGCCGTGCCATCGGAGCATAGAGCCAGGCTGAAGTTCGAGCCCGCCGCGAGGGAAGTAACCGTCTTGCCCGCGAGTACGCCGGTGTTCACCACCGCCACGGGCACACGGCTCTCGTAGAAGCGTGAGTTGTTGCCAAGCTGGCCGTAATGGTTGTTGCCCCAGGCCATGGGCAGCATTCCCGCCCACTGGAGCACGAGATCCTTGCCGGTGCCGCCGTAGTAGCTGGCCACAAAATCATAGGTGCGCCCGCCAAAGGCCAGCTCCACGGGCTGGCCTTGCGCCAGATTGCTGAAGGTACCCTCAATAAAGCTCGGCCCGGTGTTTCTGACGATGGTCAAAGTCGCGCCGATGTCGGGAGCAAAATTCAGGCTGATATCCACGCTATTACCCCCGGCAGTGTAGCCTGCGGCGGTGATCGGTGCCCCCGTGGCGCTGGACAAACTGGCCGTGACCACCGCCGCGTAAGCACGCGGCACCATCGCGAGGGCCATGCAGGCGAGCACGAAGAAGCGGCGGAAGAGCGGAGACGTTTTCAAAAGAGGGTGAGACGGGAAAGTGGACGGGGCAGTGTCGCCTACGTTTGATGCGGGCACCCGGTGAGGGACGAGGGATGGATACGGATACCAAACAGTGCCCTTTTCTTACTACATGGATCGCGGAAGTAAATTCCGAAAGCAGCCCGCGCCCATCCCTCCCGTCCTCCCTCTGAGACCAAAGGACAAAGCCCAGTGGACAGGACGGCGTTTGCATGACAAGAGAACCCCTCCCCCATGAAACCGCAGACCATCGTTACCCTGGACCTCGAAGGCGTGCTCGTGCCTGAAATCTGGATCGCCTTTGCCGAGAAGACCGGCATCGCCGCCCTGCGCCGCACCACGCGCGATGAACCGGACTACGATGTGCTCATGAGGGGCCGCCTCGCCATCCTGGACGAACACAAGCTCAAGCTCGCCGATATCCAGGAAGTGATCGGCACGCTCAGCCCGCTGGAGGGCGCGAAGGCCTTCCTCGATGAATTGCGTACCCTCACCCAGGTGATCATCCTTTCCGATACCTTTGAGGAATTCGCCCAGCCGCTCATGCGCCAGCTCGGCTGGCCCACCATCCTGTGCCACAAGCTGGAGGTGAACGATGAAGGCCGCATCGTGAACTACAAGCTGCGCCAGCCTAACCAGAAGCAGCATTCCGTGGAAGCCCTGCGCGGCCTCAATTACAAGGTCATCGCCGCCGGTGATTCGTTCAACGACACGACGATGCTAGGCGCGGCCAACACCGGCTTCTTCTTCCACGCGCCCGACAGCATTAAAGAGATGTTCCCGCAGTACCGGCCCTTTGATGTGTACGGCGACTTGCTCGCGGCGGTGAAGGCGGAGTTGTAACGGAAAGTGGCTGCGGCTTCAGCCGCATTCAGGTGAGGCTAAGCACAGGAGACACTCCAGGCCCGCTCCTGATTCGGCTAAAGCCGAAGCCACTTTCTTCCACCACTCAACGTCAAGTAGCCGCCTTCGCAAGAAGGTGGAGGGAACGTTGTGGTGCTTGGCAAAGCCCAGGGCTCCACGCTCTTGCGAGCGCGGCTACTCTGATTCGGCTAAAGCCGAAGCCACTTTCTTCGACCACTCAACGTCAAGTCGCCCGGCTCAGTCCATCAACAAACAACCATCCACTATCAACTTCCGCTCTAGCTCCGCTCCGCCTTGCGCAAGCCCAGGCTCGCTAAGCCAAGGCCTACGAGCAGGTGCAGGGTGAGCATGGCGGCAGCCCAGCCGGGGGTGGCGAACCAGGTGGCATTGAGCTTCGTGAGCGGCTCATAAATGATGCTGCCAGCCAAGGTTTCCACCGTGCCAGACCAGCCATAATACGTTGTCACAAACGGATGCAGAACGGCGCTCAGCCAGCCGGGGAGGGCGATGAGAGCGCCGCTGAGCGGGGCTTGCACAAAGGCGAGCATCCACACCCGCGAGGAGGCCTGATCGGCGGATTTGCTGAAGGCAGAAACACCCAGCGCGATGGCAGTGAAGGCGGCGGAAGTGAGCACCATCAAGGCGAGGCGCATGGCTCCGTTGCCGGGCAGGCCACCGCTGATGAGATCGATGCACAGGCCCATCCACACGCTTTGCGCGAGCACGAGCACGCCCACGAAGGCGACCTTGCTTGTGAGGTAGGCGCTGCTGCGCAGGCCGCCGAGGTGTTCGCGCTGCCACACGTGGCGTTCACTGGCGATCTCGCGCGAGCCATTGCGCGTGGCCATGAAGATGAGGCCAAGGATTTGCAATAGCAGCAGCAGCGAAGCGAAATGCCCGGAATGCATCAGCGCCTCCGCAGGTGCGGAGGAGCCTGCGCCAAGCACGCCGCGCAGATCCTTCATCTCCGGCCATGCGAGCATGGCGATGGTGAGCGGCAGGCCCAGCAGCAGGATGAGGTGCTGCCACATCTGCCTCTTGCTGCGGCGGAACATGGTCCAGCGCCGCTGCATGAGCACCTGGAGCTGCACGCCGAAAGAGGGGCGTGCGGGCACGGGCGGCGCATCGGCCTTGGGCGTGTCCTTCACGGCGATGTCCGCATCCAGGCTCACACGCCGGCCTTGCTTGGCAGGCTTGGGGGCCTCGTCTTCATCATCACCGGCAGCCCCCAGATCGGCCTCCTTGTTGGGAACACCGGCGGAGGGAGCGGAGAACAATTTGAAGGCATCGTAATACGAATCGCGGTGGCGGTTCCACGAATCCTGCCAACGCTGCGAGGGGCGCTTGGCCAGGCGCTGGTACAGGTCCTCGATCTGCGGCACGCTGAAATAATGGGTGAGCGCGCGGCCGGGCCCGTGGAAGCACACGCGGCCTTCATGCAGCACTGCTACACTGTCGTACACTCCCAGGTTGGCGAGGTTCTTCGTCGCGTTCACGACAAGGCGGCGCGGGTTTTCCTTGGCCACCAGTTGCAGCAGCGCGGCGAGTTCACGCTCGGCCTTCGGATCGATGCCATCGGTGAAGTCGTCGCACAGGATAAGCAGAGGATCAGGAGCCAGCGCCATGGCGAGAGCGAGGCGTCGGCGCAGGGGCGCGGTGAGGCTGCCGGTGCGCTGGCCGGAGACGGTGTCGAGCCCGCAGAAGAGCATCAATTTATCCGCCCGCACCAGGGCATCGCGCTTGGATATCTTGTCCACCCGCAGGAGCAGGGCGCAGACGATGTTTTCCTTCACATTGAGCAGCTCGTGCTGGGAGGAGTCATCCCCCGAGACGTAGCCGATCTCGTTCGGGTGGAAGGGATGCTTCGAGGTCTCGCGGCCATGCCACACGATCTCGCCCGACTGCACGCGGCGCAAGCCGGAGAGCGTGCGGATGAGCGTGGTCTTGCCACTGCGCGCGGCCCCCAGCACGGCCAGCAGATGGCCGCCGGGCGCGGCCAGGCTCACATGATCCAGAACGGTGAGGGGCTCGGCCCCGCGACGCTGGACATGATGGGAAAGATTGATGAGTTCGAGCATGACGGGAAAGGGATAGGGGAAAGGCCGGGCATTGGTAATGGGTGCGCGGGCACGGTGCCAGCGGTTTTCATGGTGTGCTCCGGTCTTGCTCTTGCTCTTAATCGTAATCTTACCTCCCCGTCTTCGCGCGGCTGCCTGACAGATGGAAGATTACGATTAAGAGCAAGAGCAAGAGCAGGAAGGGGACTCTGTGGTTCGAGAGCAAAACTGCGCCCGCCCTCTTCCCTTCAGTCCTTCAAGTCACTTCTGTCCTTCGCTCCCTGCTCCAAAACACTAAAAAAA
>JAQGPI010000578.1 GCA_028293175.1 Verrucomicrobiaceae bacterium
CAGGATGAGGCGGAAGGCAAAATCATGATGAAGGCCCTCACTCGCACTCGTGCGCTGATGGTGAAGCTGGTGGCCAATGAGCAAACGAACATCCCGGAGATCATGAAATACTGGAACACCGGGTTGGGCCTGCGCCGCAAAGACGTGGAGCCGCTGCTGCAGTCCATTGTGGATGTGCAAGGCGTGGACCGACTGGATCTCGCCCACATGCTGCCTGCCCTGCCGCGCAAGCTGCTCATGACCTATCCAGACATCAGCATGGGTAGGGATGGCATCCTCCCTGACTGCCACTGGACCTCGCTCAACTTCTTCAACTATGAAGCGCAGCCCTACCTGCTGGATTCAAAGTTGGCTACGTCCGCCGTCTTAGAGCGTTTCAATCCCGTGGATGCGCCGTACAAGTTCGGCGACATCCTCTTCTTCCTAGATGCTAAGAACGGCGACGCCTTCCACTCCTGCATCTATGTGGCGGACGACATCGTGTTCACCAAGAACGGCCGCAACGTGTTGTCCCCGTGGGTCTTCATGAAGCTGGACGATGTGAAGAAGATCTACATCTTCGACGACAACGGCCGCGTGCAAGGCTTCCGCACGAAGAAGGCCACGGCGGCACCTGCCACGGCCCTTCAATAGCGCCGTATTAAGCCACTTCGGCGATCACTTCGATCTCGATCAAAGCTCCCAGCGGCAGCTTCGCAACCTGCACCGTGGAACGCGCTGGCTTATGGCCTGCAAATGCTGCGTCGTAGAGCGCGTTGACCTTGGGGAAATCGGCCATGTCTTGCAGGAAGACTGTGGCCTTCACTACGTTCTGCATGCCCACTCCTTGGGAGGCCAGCAGGGCGCTAATATTGGCAAAGACCTGTGTCGCCTGGCCTTCAGCTTCCGTGGCTTCGATCTTACCGCTGCTCGGATTGATCGGGAGCTGGCCCGAGCAGAACAGAAAGCCCTGGGACTTCACGGCCTGGGAGTAAGGTCCGATGGCGGCCGGAGCGGCCGGGACGTTGTTGACGAGCTGCATGATGAGGGAATTGGGAAAGGGAGTGGATGAAGAAGTCCGAATAAAGCGCGATAAGTGCCGTTCATCAACCCGCCATGCCAGCGTCTTCCATCCTCACCGAAACCACGATCGACGGCCCCCGGTCCGTGCGCTGGGTGCTGGAGGCGGATGAATGCAAAGCACTGGCGGTGCCGCGCATCGCTAGGCTGGGCATTGATGAGGCGGTGGCACCTTATGAGCGTGTGCGACTGCATCCGGGCGGCAGCTTCATGATGGTGTGCGTGGCCGGATCGGGCCGCGTGCTGCTGGATGGGCGCTGGCATACCGTCGGTGCCGGCTGGGCCTGCATGGCACCCCCGCGCGTGCCAAATGCCTTCCACGCGCTGCCGGGCAAGACATGGCGGTTTCTCTGGCTGCGCTTCGATGAGCCTGCGTTTGTTACTCCGCTGGTGAGCGCGGCATCGCCCGTACGGGTGAAGGTGGATGCGGCTCAACTGCTGCGCATCTGGGAAGGCTTGCGGGCCGAATGGGAGCAATCGCGCGACAGCAAGGCCGTGCATCACTGGGTGGAACTTGTGCAGCATCACGCACGCCGTCTTGCCGAACCATGGCGGCGTGATGAGCGCCTGCGCCAGCTTTGGGAGAAAGTGCAGACGCGCCTCGCCGAAGACTGGACTCTCGCAACTCTGGCGCACGAGGCTCATTGCAGCGAAGAGCACTTCCGCCGCCTGTGTTGGAAAGAGCTTGGCCGCAGCCCCGTGGCACACCTCACTTCCCTGCGCATGCAGGCCGCCCAGGGCTTGCTCACGGCTAACAACGACAAGCAGGAAATCATCGCCCGCAGCGTCGGCTATCGAAGCCCCATTGCCTTCGCCCGGGCCTTCAAGCGCTGGGTGGGCTGCCTGCCTTCGGAGTACCGAGTGCGGGGATAGAGGTGCATTTCGGTCAGCTACTGGTGGACGCATGGCTGCGAACATGATGCAATGGTGGGCGTTTCCCCATCATGCGTACCGCCCTCCTTGCTTTCCTCTGCCTCACGGCCCCTGCCTTTGCCCAGCCGGTTTCTTTGTTTGACGGCAAGACGATGGAGGGCTGGGAATCGCGGTCGCCGGAGCTGTGGAAGGTAGAGGACGGCTGCCTCACCGGCGGTGATGGCAGCAAGATCCCGCACAACGATTTCCTCTGCACCACGAAATCCTTTTCCAATTTCACGCTCAAGCTGAAGATCAAGCTCACCGGCGATCCCGCCACCGGCCTGATCAACAGCGGCGTTCAGATCCGCACGCAGCGCAATCCCACAGGCCATGAGGTGTGCGGTTACCAATGCGATTACGGTGAGCCGAACTGGTACGCTGGCATCTACGATGAGGGGCGTCGCAACAAGTTCATCGCTCCCGCCGACATGGCCATTGTGCATCCCGCGCTCAAGCTTTGGGATTGGAACGAGTACACCATCAAGGCCGAGGGCAACCGCATCCAGACCTGGATCAACGGCGTGCCCGGCGTGGACTACAAGGAGCTGGACCCGAACATCCCGTATGATGGCATCATCGGCGTGCAGGTGCATTCCGGCGGCAACACCAAGGTGCAGTTGAAGGACATCACCATTGATGAACTCCCCGCGACCAAGGACGCGCCCACCTGGGAGAAACTCGGCGGCGTGGAAGGGGTGAAAAAGCTCATCAATGCCAACAAGCCGAAGGACAGCGCCGCTGCTCCAACGACGAAACGCGACATCAGCTACAACGACATCAAAGGCACTCCGCTCACTGCCGAAGAAGAGCTCAAGAAGTTCCATCTGCCAGAAGGCTATGAGATCGAACTCGTGGTCAAGGAAAGCGATGGCATTGGCAAGTTCGTCAGCGTGTACTTCGATCAGCGCGGACGTCTGTGGACCCAGACCGCTCTTGAGTACCCGCTCGATGGCAATGAGAATCCCGCCGCCGCTGAAGCTGTTTATGCGGCGAAGAGCAAGGACAAGGTGTTGGTCTATTCACGCGAATCCGTGAACGCTCCCCTGCCTCCCGGTGGCATCACCAATCCAACGGTTTTCGCCGATGGCCTGACCATCCCGCTCGGCCTGCTGCCCTGGGGCAATGGCGACAGCGCCTACATCCTGCACGGGCACGATGTGCTGCTTTACAAGGACACCGATGGCGATGGCAAGGCGGACAAAAGCGAGGTGGTCCTCACGGGTTTTGGGGTACAGGATTCGCACTTGTTTCCGCATCAGTTCACCCGCGCTCCCGGCGGCTGGATCTGGATGGCGCAAGGCGCTTTTAACAACGGCACCGTACTCGACAAGAGCGGCAAGCTCACCGAAGTCCCCAGCACCCGCATGGCGCGCTTCCGTCCTGACGGCACCGGCTTTGAAATCACCAGCCAGGGCCCGTGCAATATCTGGGGTCTGGTCATGACCGGTGAAGGCGAAACCTTCATCCAGGAGGCCAACGACTTCGGCTATCCCGTGATGCCCTTCCACGAGTACGCCAACTATCCCGGCTGCGCGGACCGTCTGTTCAAGAGCTATGCGCCGCACTTCCCTGTTCAAGAACCCGACTTCAAAATGGGCGGCACGGGCCTGAGCGGCCTCGCGCTCGGTGAAGGCGAATTCAGGAAAGTGGCTTCGGCTTTAGCCGAATCAGGCAAAGGGCCCGATGGCGTCTCAAAGCCCAATTCGACTAAAGTCGAAACCACTTTGAAGCCTGATGACCTCTGCATGTTCATCGCCAATCCCATCATCTCCAAGGTGCAAACGCTGGCGATGCATCGCGAAGACAGCCGCAAGTTCCCCCGCGAAGCCCCCAACGGCTGGCGCCTGGAACAAGCCCAGGATTTGATTACCAGTGATGACCCCTTCTTCCGCCCCGTCGGCATGACCCAAGGCCCCGATGGCTGCCTGTACATCGTCGATTGGTACAACAAGATCATCAGCCACAACGAAGTCGCACGGAACCATCCAGATCGCGACAAGATCCGCGGCCGCATTTGGCGCGTGAAGCCGAAGGCAGCGAAGCACGTGGACGTGCCAGACTTCACGAAGCTGGAAACGGATGAGTTGATCGCGCTGCTGGGCACGCAGCCGACCGCGCAAGCGCATATCGCGTGGCAGACGGTTGCTGATAGGAAAGATGAACCCATCTCTCAAACGGTATCCGAGGTTGCTGATAACGGCCATGCGCCAACACCTAGCCGCATCCAATTTCTTTGGATTCTATCCGAGAGGGATGACAATGATCCGGGGAGCTATGGACATTTGTTTAAAGCGGGTCTGTCAAATCTTTCGGTGGCAGAGATCGTGGGCACTGAAGCGGCCCACCCAGGAAATCGGAGTGTTTTGGGCGTTTGGACTCTAAACGGGGCTCTTCACAACTACACCTTCACAGGCCAAACCTCTGATCCTTCCGTTCGTCGTGCAACCGTTGGCGCATTGGGCCGACTGCTTGGGGATTCATCTTCCGCTCTGTCGGCAAGTGAGCGCGATCAGTGCATGAGGCTTCTGCTTTCCTTTGCCAACCCCTCCCTCTCCGGCCCTCTCGCCCCTTCCCGCAACGGCAAGCTCATTCCCGCTGGCGAAGCCTATGATCGCGAGTTCGAGCGTTACCTTGTGCGCATGTTCTTGGAGCAGCATCCCGAGGTGGTCGCCAAGTTCCTTGATACGCCTGAAGCAGCGAACCTGCCCATCGAAGCTCGCGTGCTTGCCTCGCTGGCGCTGGAGCCGAAGACCAGCGCCTCGCGTGTTGCCAAACTGCTACCACAGCTTGATCGCGCTCCGAACGATGAGGAGTTGCTGCGTCTCGCGCAGTTCCCTGAAGAGGCAGGCTGCGGCGATGCTTTGAAAGTCCTGCTTTCGAATGCGAAGTCGTGCGCCTCCGTGGCGGAGAAACTGCTGGCACAGAAGACCAAGCTCGACCCGGCGAAGATCGCGCCCCTGCTCAATGAAGCGGCCAAGGCTTTGCTCGGCGGCAAGGACGATGAGCGAACACTCGGCGTTGGTTTGATTGGTGGCTTCCAACTGGCTTCGTTGGAAGATGATCTGGTGGCGATGGCTAAGCAGAACACGGGCGTACTGGCGGCCCTCCAAGCCTTGCGCGAACTGCGCAGTGGCGCGGTCGAAGTCTTTGCGTCACTGGCCAAATCCGCTGATCCTTCCATCCGTGATGAGGCGCTGGCGGCACTGGCTTCTTCAAAGAGTCCCAAGGCCGCAGAGGAAGTGTTCACACTGTACCCAAGCCTGACTTTGCCGCAGCAACGTGCCGCCATGAATGCGCTTTCCAGCAGCAAGAGCGGTGCTTTGGCCATGGTCACTGCGCTGACTGCCAACAAGCTGCCCAAGACCGATCTCGACGGCCCGATGGCAGAGCGCCTTAACATCGTGCTGGGCGACAACAAAGATCTCGCGGCGCTGATGCAGAGCATGGGCAACATCTTCCATCCAGTGCTGTACCTTGATGGCAAGGACACGGCCTGGGCTGATAGCAAGATCACGCTTGATGGGCCCTTCACAGTCGAGGCCTGGGTGCGCCTGGCTCCTGGCATCAACAACGGCGACAGCCTCCTCGGTTCGCCCGGCGTGCTGGACATGAACTTCTTCGGCTCAACTTTCCGCGTGTATGGCGGCAGCACCTTGAAGGACGTGGTGGTGGCAAAGAAGCCGATGACGCCTGACCTGTGGACGCACTTGGCCGTGACTCGCAATGCGCAAGGCATTTGCCGCATCTATCAAAACGGTGAACTCGACGCCACGGCCAACAAGCCAGCGCCCGCCAAGTTAGAAAATTGTAAGGTAGGCTGGAGCGGCCCCGCCAAGGGCACCGAGGGGTCCATCGCTGAGTTTCGCGTGTGGAACCGCGAGCGCAATGTCCAGGAAATTCGCTCCGTGTTTGACCGCAGCTTCGAAGGCCAGACCAAGCCCGATGGACTGGTGTTCTACAATGCCGGCGGCAATGATAACTGGGGCAAGCTGGGTGAGGGCGCACGCATCGCCAAGACCACGGACTATCCGCCCGTGCTCACCAAGGAACAGGCAGACAAGCTCGACACCCAGTTCGCCAAGTACTCCGCGCTGGGCCACAAGAAGGGCAATCTGGAAATGGGCAAGGCCCTCTCCGCCATCTGCATGGCCTGTCACACTATCAACGGAGCGGGCGGCCAGATTGGCCCCAATCTCAGCGGTGCTGGAGCCATGGGCCTGGAGGGCGTGCTGCGCAACATCATGACCCCCAATGCCGCGATGGAGGCGGGCTACCGCATTTTCCGCACCGAGCTGAAATCCGGCGATATCGTGGATGCGTTTTATGTGGGCGAGGACAAGGAAGCCTTCATCATCCGCCAGCCCGGCCTGCCTGACCGCCGTGTGCCAAAGAAAGACGTGCGCACCACCCGCTACATCCGCCGCTCGCTCATGCCCGAAGGTTTGCTCGACGCATTGAACGACGAGCAGGTTACCGATTTGATGAGCTACCTCATGACGCTGAAGTAAACCTTGGGAAAAGCGAAGCTGTGGGCTCCGCGTTGCCAAAAGTGCAGTTACGCTGCCTTCAGCACCTCGTGGGTGTGGATCGCTGGATTCACCACGTCGCGCACGAACGGAGCCGGATCAGCGCCTTCGCCGAAGACGTACACGCGCTTGCGCAGGGTGAGCTTTTCGATCTGGAAAGCGGGGTCCTTCAGCGTGCGGAAGTAGTTGATGATCATTTCCTTCTCCAAATCGAGTGCGCCGCCTTTCATGCCGTATTCGAGGACAAAT
>JAQGPI010000588.1 GCA_028293175.1 Verrucomicrobiaceae bacterium
TCTTGTAAGTCCTGGTCTTCGGATGAAGCTCGGCAAAATTCAGGATGTTGCCCACATCCGCGCCGCGCCAGGAATAGATGCTCTGCGCATCATCGCCCACCACCATCAAGTTGCCGCCCTCGCCCACCAGCAGATCGACGAAATCGCATTGCAGGCGGTTGGTGTCTTGGAACTCATCCACCAGCACGAATTGAAACATGCGCTGGTAGGTTTGCAGCAGGTCCTCGTTCTCCTGCAATAGCCGTACGCTCAGCGTGAGCAGGTCGTCGAAGTCCATCGTATTGGTTTCGATCTTCTTCTCTTTGTAGAGCTGATGCACCCGATGAATGGGCTCCGAAACCAGATCGAAATATGGGTACCGCGTGTCGATGATCTCCTGCAAATCGCAGCAGATGTTTTCCCCGAGCGAGAACATCTCCGCCAGCACTTCGGCCTTGGGGAAACGATAAGCGCCGGGATCAATCGCAGCACTGCCAAGCACGGAGTCGATGAGATCCTTCTGGTCCTCGCGGTCCATGATGGAGAAGCCCGGACGGTAGCCCAACCGCTCTGGATGCCGCCGCAGCAAACGATTGCCGACAGAATGGAAGGTGCCGCCCCATAGCCTGCGGGTGTCCGCCGTCACCAGATTCGCCACACGGTCCAGCATCTCACGCGCTGCTTTGTTCGTGAAGGTGAGCAGCAAGATGTTGTCGGGCGGAATGCCGTTGTCGAGCAGGTAGGCCACGCGGTAGGTGAGCGTGCGCGTCTTGCCCGAACCCGCGCCGGCGATGACCAGGGCATGGCCGGGAGGAGCCGTCACCGCCTCGTATTGCGAGGCGTTCAGCTCCGCCTTGTAGTCGATGCCCGAGGCCGGGCCCTTGATGGAATGAAGCGTGTAGTCGCGAGCCATGTGCAGAGTGCTCCCCATAGTGGCAAGGCTAGTCTGGGGTGCAAGTAGCGGGGAGATTTAACCGCAAAGAACGCAAAGTTCAAAGGTGGGCCTGGGTGTTTGCGTTGCTGATCATTTTGGGCAATTGGTGGTTGAAGGTGAGGGCCTCGGAGACCACTTGACCTTCCGCAAATCAGCGCAAAACACCCATGCCAACCTTTGCGATCTATGCGTTCTCTGCGGTTAATCTCATGAAGCGTCTCTTCACCCGCCGCCGCATCATTGCCCTTCTGGCTCTGCCGTCCCTATACCTGCTCGCGACGGCATGGTTGGTGTGCGACGGACTTGTGGACAGGCTTGGCCATGCGGATGTGGCGCTGGTGCTGGGCAGCAAGGTGGAGATGAATGGCAAACCTTCGGTGAGGTTACAAGGCCGGCTGGACCGTACCGTTGAGCTTTACAAGGCGGGCTATTTTCCTTGGGTGATTGCCAGCGGTGGCGTGGGCAAGGAGGGTTTTGATGAAGCGGCGGTGATGCGCGATTATCTCGTGGGGCAAGGGGTTCCAGCCGATCATGTGATCCTCGACAGTCACGGTGACAACACTTTTGCCAGTGCTCAAAACACCCTCGCCATCGCGAAGCAGAAACACTTCACCAGCGTAATGGCGATCTCACAGTACTTCCATCTGCCACGCTCGCGTCTGGCCCTGCAACGATGCGGTTTCAAGCCGGTGTACACCGCGCACGCGAAGTTGTTTGAATGGCGCGATGTGTACTCCTCTTTACGCGAGACCTTGGGCTATGTGAAGTACAGTGTACGCTCTTTTTGATGTTTTATGACTCCTTGGCCAGCACCGTGCTTTCGAGCTGCTGCTTTAGCTTAAGAGTGGCCTCGCGGTCCGTGATTTTTTTACCAGCCATGTCCTGAATGTAGATGGCATCCACGGCGACACCTTTCTCCGTGCCGATGCGCGCATGGGTCACGCTATAATCCAGAATGCCGATGACCATGAAGACATCATAGAGCAGGCCGATGCGGTCAATCGCCTGCAGCTCTATCACAGTGTGGTCGGGTGAGATATTGTTGTTGATGTAAACCCACTGCGGGATTTCCGCTTCAATTTCCACCAGACCAGCCACCGGCTTGCGCCGTGCGGCGATGCGGCAACTGAAATCAAACTCATCTTTGCGCAGGGCTTCGAGGATGGATTTCTGCACGCGCTTGCGGGCGCTTTCGCTGGTCACAGGCTCGAAATTGATTGTGCTCACGCGGAATACGTCCAGCACCAGATTGTCTGAGCGCTGATAGAAATCGGCGCTAATGATACTGAGGTTTTCCGCAGCAAGCGCACCGGCCACGCGGGCCAGCAAGAGGTGGCGGTCCCAGCCGCACACCATCAGCTTTGAGCAGCCTTCCTGCGGCTTGTCCTCCCACCGCATCTGCGGCATCAGCGCATTCTCGTCTTCGCTCTCCGCCACCTGTTCGTAGAAGGCACGAAACTGCCGCAAATGCTTCGCTATAGTCGAGGGCTTGCGGAAGTTGAAGTAGGCGCGCGGCATGTTGGCAAAGTGAGCATCCAGCTCCGCCGCATAGCCTTTGCTGAGCTCTCCCAAGACCTCCGCCTTCAAGGCGTCCAGCGGCACCGTCGCCCGCTTCATGAAGTCCGCAGGGGCATCCAGGAAGCGCATCGTATTGGTGTACAGGCCGCGCAACGAGGCATCCTTGTACCCAGTGAAGGCATTGCCGCCCACGCCTTTGATGTCGGCCATCGTCATCACGGTGAGCGCATCAAGATTCTCGCGCGTCTTCACGATCGAAGCGAATTCGCGGATCACCTCGGGATCATCCGGATTCTTCTTCGTGGCGGTCATGTACATTAAGAGATGATTGTCCACCAGGAACAGGATCTGTGTGCGGCGCTGGCCCTTGATTTGCAGACGGCGGCAGACCTTGTCGGTGTACATCGTGCTCTCATCCGAATGCGTCGCCTTGTTCGCCGCGCGGCCCGTGTCATGCATGAGCATGGCGATGTAGAGCACGATGGGATCGCGCATCTCGCGGAAGAGCTGCTGGTAAAACTCCAGATTGCGTTCCGACTTGCCCGCCAGCTCATCGAGGTGATCAATGCAGCGCAGGGTGTGTTCATCCGCCGTATAGCTGTGGAAGAACTCATGCTGCACCCGGCAGGTGAGCGCCCCAAACTCTGGCAAATAGCGGCCCAGGAAGTCGCAGCGATGCATCTGGCGCAGCACCCGCGCCACATCGCCCTTATGCTCAAGGATGGCAAAGAAAGTTTCGCGCACGTCCTTGTTATAGCGGAACACTTTGCCCACCAACCCGTTGTTGCACACCAGATCGAAGAGGTCTGGAGACAGGCGCAAATGACGTTGCTGCGTATGTTTGAAAAGGCGCATCAGGCGATGCGGATCTTCGATAAAGATGCGGTCATTGTCCGCAAATACACGATCATGCGTCACGTAGAAGCCATCAAAATGCTCTTCCTTTGCCTTACCTCCGCCCTTGCGCCGGAAAGTATTGAGAATACTGGCCGTCAGTGACTTGGTCTCGCCCTGCTTGAGCACATCGAGATTGAAGCGATCCATCAGCTTGCTGGACTGGCGCAAGAGGTTGCGCGCATGCGTGTAGTAATCATGCATCAAGGCCTCGATGCGCTCAATCATGCGCGTGCCTGGGTAGCCCAGCTTGGTCGCCACCGGACCTTGCAACTTAAGGCCCAAACGGTCCTGAGAGCGCCGCTCGTGGTAATGCATTTCATTGCGCACCAGCAGGATGAAGTCATGCGCGCGTTTCAGTTCATTCCAGCTCCGCAGGTCTAGCAGGTTCAGCCCCTGCAGCTCGCTCAGATCGGTGATGCGCAGCTTGGCGAAGGCCACCCACACCAGATTCTGATAGTCACGCAGACCGCCGCAGCCTTCCTTCACATCGGGCTGCTGAACGAACGGAGTGTTCTCCTGCTTTTCATGGCGCTTCACCAGTTCCTCAATCTGCGTGCGCAGAAATTGCACCTCCTGCCCCGCGATGCATTCCTTGACGAAACGAGCCTGGAGCTGCGCATAGGGCTCAGTGGCACCGATCAGGAAACGAGTCACCACCATCGATGTCTTGGTGAGATTGTCCTGGTTCGCCTGAGCGATGCGACCGCCCACGCAATCGGTCACATGCCCCACCTTGAAGCCAATGTCCGTAAGGAACAACGTGAAGGCCGCAATGAATTGCTGCGCTCCTGTAGGCAGCCTCAGTGAATTGCCCGCGAGCAGGAAATTGATGTCGATATCGCTGTGGCGGTTCATGATCCCCCGCGCATAGCCGCCGGTGGCGACGATACTGATCGGAGGACTTTTCACCAGTGGCGGATCAATCGCGCCCGGCAGATCCTTCCAAACATTGCGGATGATGTGATCGATGAATTCGGTGCGCTCCTGGCATACCCGCAGTCCTTCCTTAGTGTTGCGGTGACGCCGAAAAATCCGCTCCTCCTCCACTTTGAGGAAGGCCTTGTAGCCGCGCATCATTTCCGCCCGGGTGGAAGGCTCGTTGCCAGCCGGGAAGATCGGTTTGGAGTAGCGCATGGGATCAGTACGTCAGCAGGGAATGAATAGGACCAAAGCTTGCAATCTTCTCACGTCCGCCAAGGAATCCGAGCTCGATGAAGAACAAGGAGGCCACGATGTTGGCACCAGACTGGCGCATGAGGTCCAGCACCGCGCCCGCCGTTCCGCCGGTGGCCAAAAGGTCATCCGCCAGCACCACGTTTTCACCCGGGTTGATGGCGTCCTCATGCATCTCGATGGAATTGGTGCCATACTCGAGCGCGTAATCAACGCCCCGCGTGCGCCAGGGCAGCTTGCCTTTCTTGCGGGCGGGTACGAAGCCTATGCCCAGGCGCGCCGCCAGCATGGCACCAAAGATAAAGCCGCGCGCATCAATGCCCACCACCTTGTCCACCCTCTGGCCCGCGATGGCCTCCTCCATGCCGTCGATCGCCAGCTTCAACAGCTCGCCATTAGCGAGCACCGGGGTGATGTCTTTAAAGAGGATGCCAACTTGCGGAAAATCAGGCACGTCACGGACAGCGCTGCGCAGGCGTTCAAGGGAGGCGGGAGTCATAGGGCCTCGCACGGTGGCATAGGATGGCGGCGGAGCAAGGCGGTACTGAATGGCTAACTCCGAAGTAAGAAGGCGGAAGTGGGAACTCGGAAGTTCAGCCCTCACACAGCCCCTGCAAGCCTTCGGAGCGTACCATTCAATGACAGTACCGCCTTGCTCCAGCGCCATCCTATGCCACCATCCCCACCCCCATGACCATCGACTGGACCGCCATCCGCAATGACTTCCCCATCCTGCAACAGGAGGTCCACGGGCATCCTTTGATCTATTTCGACAACGCCGCCACCTCCCAGAAGCCTTACCAAGTGATCGAGGCCCTTGTGGGCTACTACGAGCGCGACAATGCCAACGTGCATCGCGGCCTGCATGAACTCAGTGGCCGGGCCACGGATGCGTATGAGGAAAGCCGCCGCAAAGTCGCAGGCTATTTGGGTGCCCAGGAGCAGGAGATCATCTTCACCCGTGGCACTACCGAGGGCATCAACCTCGTGGCGCAGAGCTGGGGCCGCACGAATTTGAAGGAAGGTGATGTCATCCTCATCACCGAAATGGAGCATCACAGCAATCTGGTGCCCTGGCAGATGGTCGCTTTGCAGACGGGTGCGGTCTTGAAGCACGTGCCCGTCACCGACGGTGGTGAACTGGATCTCACAGAGATTGACTCGCTGCTCACGGAGCAGGTGAAAATCTTTGCCTTCGTGCATGTGTCCAACTCGCTCGGCACCATCAATCCGGCCAAGGAACTGATTGCCAAGGCCAAGGCCGTGGGTGCGCTTACCTTGCTGGATGGCGCGCAGAGTGCCGGTCACATGCCGGTGGACGTGAAGGACCTCGACTGCGATTTCTACGCTTTCTCCGGCCACAAGATGTGCGCTCCCACAGGCATCGGCGCCCTGTACATTCGCGAGAGCGTGCTGGCTGATATGCAGCCCTGGCAGGGCGGCGGCGAGATGATCGTGCGGGTGGAGTTCGGCAAGAGCATGTACAAGGAAGGTCCGGCGCGTTTTGAAGCCGGCACACCGGATATTGCCGGTGCCATCGTGCTGGGTGCTGCCGTCGATTACCTTGAGGCCCTGGGCCGCGACCACATCTTCCAGCATGACTCCGAGCTCGTGCAGCATGCGGTCACACGCATGGCCGAGATTGAGGGCGTGAAAATCTACGGCCCCGCGGCAAGCCGTGGCTCGCTGGTGGCCTTCTCCATGGCAGGCGCGCATCCGCACGACCTCACCACCTATGCCAACAGCTACGGCCTCGCCTTGCGCGGCGGCCACCACTGCACCCAGCCGCTGATGCGCAAGATGAAGGTGGCCAGCACCAGCCGCGCCAGCTTCTATTTCTACAACACGAAGGAGGAGATCGACCGCATGATCGACATCCTCCAGGACGCCCGCAAATTTTTCGCCCCATGAACGACGACCTTCGCGACCTTTACGATGCGGTTATCCGCGATCACGGCAGCAAGCCCCGCAACTTCGGTGAACTGCA
>JAQGPI010000634.1 GCA_028293175.1 Verrucomicrobiaceae bacterium
ATCATGCCGTCTGCCATTTCGAGGGCATAAACCTAATACGGCTGCATTTCACATAAATTCTCTGTCCGGTTTCTTCGCCTCGCGCGGGATATTGACTCATGCCCCGCTTTCTGGTCGACTGCCTGCCCACTCTCAGCGCAGGCTTCCGCCGGACATCGCTGCATGAAGCCAACGCCCTCGCTCGTATTGACCGCTCCTCACGCTGCCTTTTCCTTTTCCCCTATGATCAAACACCGCATTCTCCTGGCCCTTTTCGCCGCTGCGGCGCTGCCTTCCTTGCAAACGCAGGGACAGACGCTGGAGCTCAAGAAGGGCGACCATATCGCCGTCATTGGCAACACGCTTGCCGATCGTCAACAGCACTCCGGCTGGCTGGAATCCCTCATCCTGAAGGCGAATCCGAACCTGGACCTCATGGTGCGCAACCTGGGCTTCGCGGCTGACGAACTGACGGTGCGTCCGCGTTCGGCAGATGTCGCCCCGACGGAGGCCTGGCTTGAGCGGACGAAGGCGGATGTGGTTCTGGCCTATTACGGCTTCAATGAGTCCTTCAAGGGTGAAGCCGGACTGGCCCAGTTCAAGACGGACCTGGACACCTTCATCAAGAACACGCTAAAAGCCCAGTACAACGGCAAGAGCGCGCCGAAGCTAGTAATCTTCTCCCCCATCGCGCAGGAGAACATGAACGATCCGAACTTCCCGGACCCAGCTGCCAACAACAAGAACATCGCCCTGTACACCGCAGCGATGGCGGAGGTCGCGAAGGCCAATAACGTCGGTTACGTGGACCTGTTCGCAGCCACCCAGTCGCTGTATGGCAAGAGCAGCGGCACGATGACGCACAACGGCATTCACCTCACTGAGGAAGGCTACAAGCAACTGGCTCCGCTGGAGTACAAGGGCCTGTTTGCCAAGGAAGCACCGGACACGGAAGATGCGCAGGTGAAGAAAATCCGCGCCGCCGTGGTGGACCGCAACGTCGAGTGGCGTCACATCTACCGCAGTGTGGATCAGTTCAACATCTATGGCGACCGCTCCCGCATTGCCTACAAGAACGCCAATGATCCAGCCTTCCCTGGCGTGACCAATAACACGACCATCATGGAAGAATTCGCCCAGCGCGAAGTGATGGTAGCGAACCGCGACAAGCACATCTGGGCGGTGACTAAGGGTGCTGACAGCAAGGTGGAAGACAACAATCTACCGAAAGTAACCCCAGTGCCGCCGAACAAGGGCGATGTGAAGCCTTACCTTGATCCCGTGGAAGCGATCAAAACGCTGAAGGTCCCCGCCGGATGCAAGATTGAGCTCGTGGATTCGGAAAAGGAATTCCCCGAGCTCATCAATCCCGTGCAGATGAATTGGGACACCAAGGGCCGCCTGTGGGTGGCTGCCTGGCCGAACTACCCTGAGACGAAGCCTGACACGAAGGACTTCGACAAGCTGCTGGTCTTCGACATTGATCCGAAGACAGGCAAGGCTGTGAAGGTGACCCACTTCCTGGAAGACCTCAACTGCCCCACAGGCTTCCAGTTCTACAAGGACGGCGTGCTGGTGATGCGCTCCCCCTGCCTGGAATACTGGCGCGATACCGATGGCGACGGCAAGGCGGACACCGTGGAGCGCATGCTCGACGGTCTGGACGCGGCTGACTCCCATCATGAAACGAATTCGATGTGCCTGGAGCCCGGCGGCGCCACGTATTGTTCGGACGGTGTATTCCACCGTACTAACGTCGAAACAGCCATCGGCCCGGTGCGCAATGTGGATGGCGCCATCTATCGTTTCGAGCCTCGCACGGGCAAGTTCGAGCGTTATATTCCTTATGGCTTCGCCAATCCCCATGGTCGGGTGTTTGACTACTGGGGCAATGACATCATCACCGATGCCACGGGCAATGCGAACTACTTTGGCCCAGGCTTCAGCGGCTTCCTGAGCGAAGGCAAGCACCCCAGCTACCCGCAGTTCTGGAACCGCCCTTCCCGCCCCTGCCCCGGCACAGCGATCCTGAGCAGCCGTCATTTCCCCGAGGATTGGCAGGGCCAGTTCCTCAACCTGAACGTGATCAGCTTCCAGGGCATCTTCCGCGCCAAGATCACCGAAGACGGCTCCTCGCTGCACGGTGAAACCATCGAGCCGATGCTTGAGGCCGACATCACGCAGAACCCGAACTTCCGCCCTTCCAGCGCTGCCATCGCCCCTGATGGTTCATTGTACGTGCTGGACTGGTCGCAGCAGTTGATCGGTCACTTGCAGCATCATCTGCGTGATCCAAACCGTGGTCATGAGCATGGCCGCATCTACCGCATCACCTATGAAGGCCGTCCCTTGCTGACGCCGAAGAAGATCGACGGTGAGCCTGTGGAAGCCTTGCTGGAACTGCTCAAGGAGCATGAAGACAATGTGCGCCAGCGCGCCAAGATCGAACTGGGCAAGCGCGATTCGAAGCAAGTCGTCACTGCCGTGAGCGCCTGGGTTGCGAAGCTCGACAAGTCAGAGCCAACCTATGAGCACAACGTACTGGAAGGCCTGTGGGTGCACCAGTGGCACAACATTGTGGACCTCGACCTGCTCAACCAA
>JAQGPI010000627.1 GCA_028293175.1 Verrucomicrobiaceae bacterium
TTCTACAAGTTGACCCCATGACTCCACAGTCTCGCCTCCAAATCCACGGCCCAGCCACATGAGCGCGGTGAGTTCGCGCAGTTCATTTTCGTTAAGCTCCTTGATCATATCTTCGAGTTGTACTTCCTCCGCCGAGGGTAGCACATCAAGGGATTCAGAGGTTGCTGGCTCCTCTCCGCTTCTTTGAGCTAATTCAGCAATTGCCACCACCTTATCAACGGACAGATGTTTTAGTACGATTTGAGACATAAAATTGTTTCTACAGCAGCTCCTCGATAAACTCCTTCGGAATGAAGGGCTTAAAGTCCTCAGCCTTTTCGCCCACGCCAATGAAACGGGCGGGCACCTTTAATTCTTGATAAATCGGAACAAGGATGCCGCCTTTACCGCTGCCGTCGAGCTTGGTCACGATCAATCCGGTGAGGGGGATGATCTTGTGGAAGGCCTTTGCCTGCTCGAGAGCGTTGGCTCCGGTCGTGGCGTCCACCACCAACAGCACTTCGTGGGGCGAGGTGGGGTCTTTCTTCCCCAAGGTGCGGCTGATTTTCTTCAGCTCCTCCATGAGGTTGTGCTTGTTGTGCAAGCGACCGGCGGTGTCTACGATCAGGTAGTCCGCTTTGTCCTTTTCCGCACGGGCGTAGCCATCGAAGCAGACGCCGCTGGGATCGCAATTCTGCGGGCCTTTGATCACGGGGATGTTCAGGCGGTGCCCCCAGACTTCGAGCTGCTCGACGGCGGCGGCACGGAACGTATCTGCGGCCACAAGCACTACTTTCTTGCCCTTGTTCACCAGCAGGCTGGCCAGCTTGGCGGTGGACGTGGTCTTGCCGGTGCCGTTGACCCCGACGATGAGCAGCACTTTGGGCCTGTCATTGAAAGGCAGCAACGGCGGCAGGGCAGGGGGAATGATCTTGCGCACATGCTCGCGGGCGACGTTGACAATGTCTTCGCCACTGAGCTTGCGGCCCTGCCCTTTCAATTCATCGACAATTTGCATCGCCAGCTTGGGGCCCAGATCACCGCTAATGAGTGCGCCCTCCAGCTCGTCCCAGTCAAAGTCGGGTTTGCTGAACTTGGTAATGAGAGACTTGAAGAAGCCGGCCATGGAAGCAGGAAGGTAAAAGGGATGGATGAAATAAAATCGAGCTAGGCCTGGGCTTCGCTTGTGGGCTCGTCAGCGGGATCGACATCCTCTTCAATCTTCTTGCCCCGCTTCTGCCTTGGTTCATCAGGGCGGATTTCGCGGGCGATGCGGTCGAGCATCCCGTTGATGAATCGGCTGGAGTCGTTAGCACAGAACTTCTTGGCGATCTCGATGCCTTCATTGATGATGATGGCGGAGGCGAGGTTCTTGGTATGCAGCAGCTCGTAAATACCCAAGCGCAGGATGTTGCGCTCCACGCCGCCGATACGGTCCAGGCTGAAATTTTGCGAGGACTTGATGATGTAGGCATCCACCTTTGGCAGGTCCTGGAGTACTCCTTTGATCAGCACTTCGGCGAACTCACGCACACCCTTGGTGGCGCTATGAAGATCCCAAAAGCTGGCCTGCTCCTCTGGTGAGGGGTTGCCTGCGCCTTCGTGCACGTCGTGTGCAAAAAGGAATTGCACGGCTGTTTCGCGTCCTTCGCGTCGTCTACCCATGGAAATAAGTGAGGTGGAAAAAAGGTGTGGGGTTGAAAAAATCAATTAGACGCCTTGTGCGGCGCTCATTTTCTTGAACAGGCTGACCATGTTGACGGCCACGCGGGCGGCTTCGGTGCCGCGGTTAATTTCTTCGCCGATGCAGCGCGCGTGCGCCTGGGCGTCGTTGTCCACCAGCAGCACTTCATGCACAACCGGGGTGCCATGGGTGACGGCGATGTTTTGCAGGGCATCGGTCACGGAGGCGGCGACGAGGTCGCCATGCTCGGTTTCCCCACGAATGATCAGGCCCAAGGCGATGACCGCATCAGTCTCGGCACCGCGCAGCACCTTTTCGATGGTGACTGGAATCTCAAAGGCACCCGGCACACGATACACGCTGATGGAGGTGTTGGGGGAGATGGTCTCCAACTCGTCGCGCGCGGCTTCCAGCATCGCGTTCACATACGTCTCATTGTAGCGGCTGGCCACGATGGAGATATGGCTGCGATCTTGAGAAATCTGAGGGCGGGCAGGGATATCGTGGGACATGGAAAGGTGAAAAGAGGTAAGTCAAAAAGCGAAAGACAGGGAAGATGGAAGGAGGAGATGTGAATGGTCTCTCTTTTATTTCCTCTACAACTCGTGGCCCATTTTGTCGCGCTTAGTGTCCAAGTACTTGGCGTTATGTTCATTGGGTTCGAGCTTGATCGGCACCTGCTCGATGATTTCAAGATTATGCCCCTGGAGCCCCACCACCTTACGGGGGTTGTTGGTCATCAGGCGCAGCTTGCGCACGCCGAGGTCGTACAGGATTTGCGCCCCCAGGCCGTAATCGCGCAGGTCCATGGGGTAGCCAAGTTTGAGGTTAGCTTCGACTGTGTCGTAGCCTTCCTCTTGAAGTTTATAGGCGTGGATTTTGGCAGGGAGACCGATGCCGCGGCCCTCCTGGCGCATGTAAAGGAGCACTCCTCGGCCTTCCTGCTCGATGCGTGCAAGGGCGGTATGGAGTTGACCGCCGCAATCACAGCGACGTGAGCCAAACACATCGCCGGTAAGGCATTCGCTGTGCACCCGCACCAGCACGGGTTCCCCGTCTTCGATATCGCCCTTTACCAGGGCCAGATGGTGCTCGTCGCTAAGCTTGGACCGGTAGAGATGCAGGTCAAAGGTGCCGAAATCCGTGGGCATCTTGATCACCTGTTCGCGGTCCACGAGCCGCTCGCGCTGCCGCCGGTACTGGATCAGCGCCTCGATGGTGCAGATTTTGAGGCCATGTTTTTTGGCGAACAAGATGAGCTCGGGCAGGCGCGCTGATTCGCCATCCTCGCTCAGCACTTCGCAAATCACGCCTGCGGGCTGCAAGCCGGCGATGCGAGCCAGATCGACCGCCGCCTCCGTATGGCCAGCCCGGCGAAGCACGCCGCCCGCTTTTGCCACCAGCGGAAAGATGTGGCCGGGATGCACCAGATCAGAAGGCCGGGCATCAGGATCAGTGAGGATGGCCACCGTTTTGGCCCGGTCCGAAGCACTACTGCCGGTGCTGATTCCCTTGGCAGCGTCCACCGAGACGGTGAAAGCGGTGGAGAAGGCGTCCCGATTTTTCTCAACCATTGCGGTGAGGCCCAAAACCTTGGCACGGTCTTCAGTCAAGGGCGCGCAAATCAGCCCACGCCCATGGGTGGCCATGAAGTTAACGATCTGCGGCGTGATTTTTTCAGCCGC
>JAQGPI010000008.1 GCA_028293175.1 Verrucomicrobiaceae bacterium
GCATGCTTGGATGGGATCCATCGGTGGGGGACACTGTCCTATTTTTTCAACCCGTCATCGGCTGGCAGGAAGGCGGAGCCTATGAAGCATCTCTGGGACTGGCGCTGCGGAAGGTGTATGACGATCCCACCCATGGCCGCACCAAGCTGGCGAATGACATCGACCTGCTCGGCGAAGGCTGGTTCATCGGCGGCAGTTTGTTTGTGGATGGCATGCGCTCCGCACACGATCAGAACCATTGTCAGCTCAGCACGGGACTGGAGATAGGGAGCCGCTATCTCACGTTGCGAGCTAACTACTTTGTGCCGCTCACGGACGCGAAGCGCTGGGGCAAAGCTACCTCGACGGAAGTGAGCGGGCAGAGCCGCACGCGCCGCAAAAACTATGAATTATCGGTGGGCCCGGTAGTAACATCAGGCCCGGCAGCGGGCACTCACGACATTCACGTCACCACCACCCCTTTTGATGCACTTGTGTTCAGAGAAAATCGATTCACCTATGGGCTCTATGACGAAGCCTTGCGTGGCTGGGATACTGAGCTGTCAGTCTTGGTACCAGTGATCGACAAACATGTGGATCTCCGCTTGGTGGCAGGACTCTACGGTTTCGACGGAGGCAGTACCAGCCGAGGATTCCAAGGCTGGCAGGTGGGCGCGGAGTTCCGCCCCGTACCTGCCGTTGTGCTCATGGCCACCCGCTTCAATGATGATCGCAACGACGGAGGTCAATGGATGGCTGGCGTGCGTGTTGAGATTCCCCTGGGCACTCGTTCTCCCGATGCATTCCGCATGCGTGAGCGGCGTCTTTCCGAGCGCCTCATGGAGCCTGTAGGCCGCCGCTACAGTCCGACCGTCGCCTCGGGCACCAAGCTGGAAAAAAAGACGGTTACCACCACAACAGTCACGACGAATACCACTCCGCGGACCATCGAAGGCCTTGTCCTTCCCCGCCTGCCAGCGCCCGGAGACGTGATCCAGTTGCAGGATGGTACTCTCCTGGTTCTGGAAGCCGACGGCAAAACGCTTCGTCCACTGCGGCGAGGTGAGGGAATCTATCAAGTGATTATGGTGGTTCCTGAACCCTCCCGCGTGCTGCTGGCTCTGCTGGGCCTCACTAGCATCTTGCTCCGTCGCCGTCGCTCCTATCAATGATCGAGTGGAATGCGGGAAACCTCGAGAAAATGGCTGCTGCCTGATGGTCTCTCTCTCAAGCGGCGTTAAGTAGGGCACTCCATTTTCATGAAAGCCCTCATCCTCTTTTACTCCCTCACCGCCATCAGTCTTCTGTCCGCCGCTGATGCACCGGCTCCAAAGAAGCCTGCTTTGGAGATCATCCCAGGCCAAGTCATTGTGCCCACGGATGCGATGCGGCGCATCTGGGGTGAACTGGTAAGCATGGATCTCAAAACGCGCACGGGTACCTTCCGCAAGGAGGGCACGGATGAACTGATGAGCTTCACAGTGCTGCCCTATGCAGAACTGCTACACCATGCGGCATTTGGCGACTTGCAGGACTTCCGCATCGGCGAACGTGCCATCTTCCGGATGCACGAGAATGCTGAGGGTCAGTGGACTTGGCTGACTTACATCCAGGATCAGATGAACATGATGAACGGCCACAAAGAGTACTTCTATGTGGACAACATCGATTCAGCCAAAGGCACGCTCACCTGCACGCAGGCCAATTTCGACAAGACCTTCGTGCGCGAGAAGGGCATCCTCATCGAGACGGATGCCGCGACGAGGTATTGGAAGAATGGTGCGCTCGCGTCCTTTGCCGACATCAAGACCGGCGACAAGATCCGCACCCAGACGCATGGCATCGGCAAGGGCAAGACTCAGGTGTGCTGGGAGGTCTTCCTTGATGACACTAGCCTCATCAAATTCCAGGATGCGCAGAAGGCCGTGCACGCCAAACGCATGGCCGAACAAGGCGCGCCCGGCTATGTGGACCAGCTTGAAGGCAATAAAGTGCAGATCACCCTTTTCCAGGAAAGCGGCGAGATTTCACGTTCGCTGAAGCCGGGCCAGAAGGTCACCGTGGCACCGGCAGGCATTGACCGGAGGCCAAATAAGGAGCCATTGGAGGGCGTTGTTAAGGAAGCAAAGATGGTGGGGAACTTGGGCAAGACTTCCATCACCCTTGAAGCTCCTGCGGCCATTTTTGAAGTTGGCGCAGTTGCGAGATTGTGGATTGCCCCCTGAACTTCTAGCGCTTCAAAAACAGCGGACTCGTGACCAGCGACTCGATCAACGAAGCCAGCTTGTAATCGGCTGACTTCGATTGTGCGGCGATGTGTTTTAATTCTTCGCGATCAGAGAATGTCATGCCGCGCCGCAAGGCATAGGTGGCAAGTTTTTCGGTGAAGGCCGCCGCGAACTTATCCGTATCGGCGAGCAGGAGCTGCTTCAATTCAGCGCTGTCTGCAAACTTGCGGCCATCTGGCAGGATGCCCGTGGGGTCGAGGGCTGGATCAGCACCCGTACCGTCCTTGATGGTCTCCACGGTACGCCAGCGACCAATGGCGTCGTAGTTGTCGAAGGCGATGCCCAGCGGGTCTATCTTGTTGTGGCAGGCCGTGCAGTTGGGATCAGCACGATGCTGTTCCAGCTTCTCGCGCACCGTGGTTTTCTTCGCATTCGCGGCCGGTGTGCCTAGGGCGGGCACGTTCGCTGGTGGCGGGGGCGGCGGCCTGCCGATGATGGATTCCAACACCCACACGCCGCGATGAACCGGCCGATGGCGAGTGCCGTCAGAAGTGAGGCTGAGGACGGCCGCTTGGGTGAGAAGGCCCCCACGATGGTTCTCGGGCTTTAATGATACGCGCTGCAGCTCATCGCCACGAATCCCACTAATGCCGTAGTGAGTGGCGAGGCGTTCATTGATGAGCGTCCAGTCCGAATCAAGGAACTCACGCAGGCTGCCGTTGCGTTTCAGCACATTGGCAAAGTAGCCCTCGGTTTCCTCCACCATGCTCTGCTCCAAGTTCTCATCGTAATCAGGGTATAATACTTTGTCCGGTGGGAACATGCCCACGCGCCGCAATTGCAACCACTGGCGCGGGAAGCTTTCGGCAAACTTGGCCGCCTTTGCATCGGCGAGCATACGCTGGACTTCGCGTTGCAGCGTCGCGGGCTCGTGCAGATGGGAATCGCGAGCGAGATTAAGGAGGCGCTGGTCCGGCATCGAGCTCCAGAGGAAATAGGAGAGGCGCGAGGCAAGCTCCCAGTCTTGCAGGACATGCGTCTTGTCGGCCTTTGCTCCTGCCTTGCCTTCTTCAAGGTAAATGAAGCTTTTCGAGCAGAGCACGGCAGCGAGGCCGTTCTTCACCGCAGGCTCGAACGCATCGCCGAGTTCCAGCGCCTTGTGCACCGGCTTGATCAAGCGATCCACTTCAGCCGCCTGCACTGGGCGACGCCATGCGCGTTCGGCGAAACGGCTCACAATTTGATGCGCGTAAGCAATGTCTTTGGTGGTCTTGTCATTGCCAAAGAAGATCTGTTTGTGGGCAGCCGTAGGCCAGGACTCGACGATAGGACCATCCCAATCCACGGAGTCCACGATCAAAGTAGGCTGGATGGGCTTGAAGTCATCATCCGTAAGCTTCAACTGCCAGGGCACGCGGCTGCGCGTGGTGGTGAAGGCATTTGGAGTGCCGGAGTGGCGTGAGCGGCGGCCTTCAGGGTTGGGACCAGGCACGGAATTGATGAGGCGCACGGGGTACTTGCCAGCGATGAGATGGACACGCGCCTCAACCGTGATGGGCTTGTCCTCCGGCGCGTCAATGTCCTGCTCGATCAGCGTTTTGTCGACATTCGAAAGGTACACCTTCAAACGCGGAGCACGGCCGCCTTCGGGACGCAGGCCGCTGAGCTTCAGCTTCACAATGTATTCGCCCGTGGTCTTGACATTTAGCTCCCAAGTGTCTGTCGTGTAGTTGTTAGGCACGATCTCGATGCGCACTTTATCGGCAATGCCGCGGTTCTCGTACTCAGGCTTGAAGCCCTTCCAGCGCATGTCGAAGGCACCCCAATGGATGAGTTCGCGCTTAGGCTCCGGTCTGATTGACAAGGCTTCATCCAACATTGCATCAGCGGCGGCGAGATACTTCTCAACGTGCGCGGGCGACAGGGTCATGACGGAGCCGATGTGCTCAAAGCCTTTCCAGTCAGGATCTTCTGGAAGGCCGCTCGCGCCCTTGGGCTCGAAAGTGACGCCGAGCAGGTCGCGGATAGTGTTCGCATACTCATCGCGGGACAATTTACGGAACGCCACTTTCTCACTGGCGGAGGATTGCTTGGCCACCTCGCCTTCTCGCAACTGACCTACGATCCAATCTGCCACGCGCGCCACTCCATCAGGATTGGGCCGTTTCTCATCCTCCGGCGGCATGTCGCCGGAGTTGATGCGGTTCATCGTTTCCTCCCAGTGGCCCATGATCTTAGGTGAGTCGAAATTGACGATGAGATCGTCTAAACGCAGATCGCCTTTCTGTTTCTTCTCGCCATGGCACTTGTTGCAATGCTGGGCAAAGAAGGGCTTGATAAGGCTGTCCATGGTCCCGGACCCCGCTTCAACGCCAGACGCGCCGCCTTGAAGGGCGAGCACGAGGGTGGAAACAAGGAGGGCAGGGCTAAGGCAATTCATGGCAGGGTAAAACGTGGCTGGGCTAGGGTTCATGCACATCCCCCGAATGTTCGGGAGGAACGTGCTCCGCAGCGTGTACGAGAAAGCTGCAGGTGCGCAGCCGTGGCAGCGCGATTGCCACGGCAGTGAGGGAAGGGCTCGTGCCGCCATCGGCAGGATGACAGCGACGCAGCGAGGGCAGCTATTTCAACTGCTCATAAGCCAGCAGCGTTGGCTCGATAGCCTTAAGCGCCGTGGCCCAGAACTCCGGATCAGTGAGGTCAGCGCCAAGGGTGCGCTTCACCACTTCCTCGCACGTCGCGCTGCCGGTGGCGGCGAGGAAGGCCTCGTACCGGGGCAGGAAGTCCGCACCCTCGGCCTTAAACCGTGCAAACAATGCTTGGCTTAGCAGGTAGCCGAACACATAGGGGAAGTTGTAGAACGACACGCCGGTGATGAAAAAGTGCATCTTCGAAGCCCAGAACATCGGGTCGGTGCCATCCGCTAGCAAGGTGTCGCCATAGAGCTTGCGCTGGGCGTCCTCCATGAGTTCGCTCAGGCGCGAGACTGGTACCTCGCCGTTCGCGCGTTCGGTGTAGAAAGCCTTCTCGAACTCGTAACGCATCGGGATGTTAATCAGGTAGGCATGGGCGCGCAGCATTTCCTGATCGAGCAGGTAGGCCTTGATTTCAGGCGTCATCCCAGGATCGCTCATGAGCCCGTCGAGCAGGATCATCTCGCCAAAGTTCGAGGCCGTTTCGGCCAGCGTCATCGGGTAGTTGGCAGCAAAAGACCGCGCCGGGCGCAGCACGCAGGAGTGCCAAGCGTGACCAGCCTCATGCGCCAGCGTCACCATATCGTGGACCGTGCCGTGCCAGGTCATGTAGATGCGCTCCTCGTGCTTCAACTGCGAGCCGGTGCAGAAGGCACCTGGCCGCTTGCCTGGGCGTGGCTGGGCTTCGATCCAGCGGTCGCGTAGCAGATCACGGAAGTAATTGCCCAGTCGTGGATAGGCTGATGAGAATGCCTTCTCGACGGAGGCGCAGGCGTCATCCCAGGAGAGCGGTTTTTCCTCTGGGGCAGCCACCTGAGGAGCTTCCAGATCGAAGAAATGCAGGGCCGATGTCCCCTGCAACCGGGCGGCTGTGCGCAGGGCGCGACGTGGCAGTTCAATGTTAGCGTGAATCGCCTCAAGCATGGCATCCAGCGAGGCGCGGCTCATGGCTCCATCAAACAACGGCGTGTCAAGGAAGTGCGGAACACCGCGCCGCCCATACAAGCTCAGACGCGTGCCTGCGATGCCATTGAGCCCCGAGGCAAGGGTGTCCGCATGGTCGATCCATGGCTTCTGCCCAGCGTGAAACGCCGCTTCGCGCAGCTTGCGGTCCGGCTCCGACATCAGCGCCCGGCGACGCGCCATCGGCACTGATTCGGTGTGGCCGTCAGGGAAGATCATGTCGAAGACCATCTTGCCGCTCAGCGTGTCATAGAGCCGTCCCCAGGCATGCAGGCCGTTCACATTCAAATCGGCAGCCAGGGACTCCAGTTCCGCCGCCATCTGCTGCTTGCCTTCGATTCGCATGCGCTTCACGGCATGGTCGGCGCCTTTGAGTGAAGGCTCTGCGAGCAGCTCTTCAAAGGCCGAGTTGGTCATGGCGGCCAATGCGGATTGCAATGTGGCCCGTAGCTTCACGCTTTCAGCATCCAGCGTGGACATCCAGGCTTCGTCGGCTTTCACGGCTTCATCATTCGCATCGTCTGCAGAGAGGCAGCCAAGGTAAGCGGAGAGATGCCCCAGACGGTCGCTCAAAGCTTCCACCGCGCAGATGAGGTCGGCCATGTCTTTTGGGGCTGCGCTGATGGATTTAGCCCAAGTCTTGAGGGCTTCGACATCATCCGCGAGAGCAGCCTTGAAGATCACATAGTCCGGCGCGGCAAAGGCGGTGAACCAGGATTCGAGGGACCAGCGGTCAGGAGTTTTCGGAGCAGCGGCAGTCATGGCTTTCGTTAACAATGAAATGGCTGGATGCGAAGAAAAATCTTCCGCGACAGAAACGAAGAAGGACTCGGCTACAGCTTGGAATGGCAAGGGGATGAAGCGACGGCAGCAGGGAGTGGAGCCTTGGAAATGCATTAACGCCTGCGCGGTTACTTGAGATGATGCGGCCTAGTTCGCGGTAAAAACTCACCATCAACGAACTGGCGCGCTGCGAAAGTGAGGCTATGGTGCGCGGCCTTTCGATTCGCGGCCCCAACCCGAATCATAGGCTCACGGCACCCGCAGGATCCCTGGCAACGATGTTGAATCTGGCGCTGCCACGTTGTTTTAAGCCTGTATTTGCTCCGTCCATTCGATGAAACACACCCCCTTCGCGCTACTCGGTTTCCTGGCAGTTTTCTCCGCAACGGGATTGGCGATGATTCCTAATCCGCTGCCCAAATCGCCGGAACCGGTCGAGTCCATCCTGCAGCTCCAGATCTTTTTGGACGGTCAGCTTTTCGGACCCGGCAAGGTCGATGGCCGCCCCGGTGAATTCACCACCAAGGCGCTGAAGCGTTACCAGCAGTCGCATGGCCTGCCCGAGACCGAGCTGGAAACGCAGACGCTCGACCTTTCGAGCATCGCTCAGGTTTACAGCACCTACACCATCAAGGAGGAAGATCTCAAGTTTGTGGGCGACCTGCCGAAGCAGCCGTCTGAACAGAGCAAGAAGAAGTACCTGCCCTATGACTCATTGCTGGAGTTCCTGACTGAACGCTTCCATTGCGCGCCTGAGCTGTTGGAGTTCATCAACAAGCCGAAGAAAATGGATTCCCTCAAGCCTGGCGATGAGGTGAAGGTGCCCAACGTGGAGCCCTTCCTCATTGAGGAACGCAAGGCGGTTGGAAGCCTGCCAGAGGTCCCTGAATACCAGAGCCGCGTGATCAAGATCGATACCCGTGTGAAGCTGCTCGGTCTCTACGATGGCGACAAGCTGCTGGCCAGCCTGCCAATCACGCCCGGCAGTGGCCCTCTCGCCACGCCTCCCGGTACTTGGCGCATTGTTGGCATCGCCGAAATGCCGACCTTCCGTTGGGACAAGAGCGTGCTCGAATACGGCGTGCGCAGCAGCAATTTTTATGAGCTGCCCATCGGTCCAAACAACCCCGTAGGCGTGATGTGGATCGGTCTGAACCGCCCCGGAATCGGCATCCACGGCACCAACAGCCCGCAGACCATCGGTCGCAGCGCCAGCCACGGCTGCATGCGCACGGCGAACTGGGATGTGGTGCGGCTGGCGAAGATGATCACCAAAGGCATGACGGTCATTATCGAAGGCCCGGCCCCGGAGCCAAGACCGGTGATTGCGGACAACACGCCGAAAGAGAAGCCCACGGTCGTAGCCCCCGAGGCCCAGCGCGAGCAGCGCAAAGGCTTGTTTAGCTGGCTGTTCAGGAAGCGGAATTAGAGGTCCGGTTCGCCCAGCAGGCGAAACAGAATTTCTTGTCCACATCATTCCCGCAGCGGCAGAACAGCAGGGAATGGAGCGTTCTTCCCCGCCCTGTTCATAGTCCTCCCTGACTGATGAGATTTCCTTTCCGCCTGTTTCTGCCTGCTGCTCTGCTTTGTGTTTCCTCGGTTCATTCCGAAAAGGAACCGCCTGCCGTGATGAATGAAAAGCACCGGGCCGTACTGCAAACCTACTGCGTGGGCTGCCATGGGGCGGAGAAGCAGAAGGGCAAGTTCCGCATGGATGAGCTGTCCTACACTCTCACGGATCTTGAGACAGCGGAGCGGTGGCAGAAGGTACTGAACCAAATTAACTCGGGCGAAATGCCGCCGGAGGATGAGAAGCAGCCCCCAGGAGATGCCAAAGCGGACCTGCTCGATGATCTGGCGAACGTGATGGTCGTGGCACGCCGTCATCTGGGCGATCAGCAGGGCGTGATCACCATGCGGCGGCTGAACCAGCGCGAATACAAGAACACGCTGCGCGAGCTGTTGGATGCGGACATCAACGTGAGCGAGCTGCCGGGGGATGTGAGCCCTGGAGGCTTCGATACGGCGGGGGCGGGTTTGTTCATGTCGGGCAATCAGTTTGAGCAATACCAGTCATTAGGCCGCGAGGCGCTGGATGAAGCTTTTGAGCGGCAGGCTGCGGCGGGCGTGGAGAAGAAGTTTCATTGGGAGGCGGAGGAAACTTCGGCCAACGTGCGCAAGTACGTGCAGGTGGAAATTGATGCGAGGGAACGTGCCCAGCAATGGCAGAAACTGGTGGAGGCTGCGGCAGCACAGCCCGAGAACAGCGCTATAATGACGCAGATCCGCAAGGAATCGAAGAACGATGCGATCTTCCGCCGCTCCTGGGCCAAGATCCCTGGAGCGCCCGCGCCGGAAGGCTTCGGCTTCAAAACGGAGGAGAACAATGCGGACAAGGCGAATGCGGCGCTGACCCCCACCTACCTGCCTTATCACCAGTACTATCTCACTTATCCCGCGCTGGATACGGGCGCTTATCTCACGATGCAGACGGTGCATCCTTCTGTGCTTCAGATTGGCTGGATGACGCTGCTTGTGCCGTTCAACTGGCCTGTGGGCGATTATGTGGTGCGCGTGCGCATCGCTGGAAATGAGCACGCCACGCCGGAACGCCGTTTCCTGGAGTTCGGCATCGATCCGCGCAACAACGGCCAGGTGCTCAGCACTCATGAGGTCACCGGCACGATGGACGCACCGCAGATCATTGAGATACCGCTGACGATGACGCGCAAGCAGACGGATCGCGGTGACCGCATGCTGTTCATTCGCGAGAAGGGCAGCAACGATACCAACGAATTGACTTATGCGAGGTTGAATGAAGGTAAGAAGCGCAACGGCATTGGACCTGAACTAGCGCTGTGGGTGGACTGGATGGAGATCGAGCGCGTGCCTACGGCCGCAAAGCCCGTGGCACCGGGCATCCATGCGCTGCGCATTGCTTTGGATGACAAATCACCCGCTCCCACCACGCCTGAGCTGCGAGGCGCGCTGGAGCGTTTTGCCCTCGAGGCCTTTCGCGGTACTCCTGCGCCTAGCAGTTACATTGACCGCCTGCTAGCTTTCTATGAAGTTCGTCGCAAGGCCGGTGACAAACACAGTGCCGCGCTGAAGGACACGCTGGCGATCATCCTCTCATCGCCTATGTTTCTCTACCTCGCCGAGCCTGCAACGGATGAGCAGCACAGGGCGCTTACGGGCGCGGAGCTGGCCACGCGGCTGTCGTACTTTCTCTGGAGTGCGCCGCCGGATGATATGTTACGGAATCTTGCCAAAAACGGCGAGTTGATGAAGCCAGCAGTGCTGGCAGCGCAGACCAATCGCCTGCTTGATGATGCACGTTCGCAGGGCTTCGTGAGGGCCTTTGTCTATCAATGGCTGGGCCTGGACCGGCTGGATTTCTTCCAGCTCAATCTGGTGCTGCATCCGCGCTTTGATGGCAGCACCAAGCTGGCGGCGAAGAATGAAGTGTATGAGACATTCAATTATGAATTACGACACAATGGCAGCCTGCGCGATTTGCTCAAGGCGGACTACGTCGTGATCAACAGCGTACTGGCGAACTACTATGGCATCCCGGGTGTGAAGGGCGATGCCTTTCAGAAGGTCGTGCTGCCCAAGAACTCACCACGGGGCGGCCTGCTGGGCATGGCCGCCGTCCATCTCATGGGCGGCAATGGCGAGCGCACCAGCCCGGTCGAGCGCGGTGCCTGGGTGCTGCGCAAGCTGCTCAATGATCCGCCGCCGCCTGCGCCTGCCAATGTGCCCGCGATCACCCGTCTTGCTGGCAAGGTGCTGACCTCACGCGAGCGTTTGCTGGCACATCAGGAGGAGCCGCAATGTGCGAGCTGCCACCGCAAGATTGATCCCATCGGCTTCGGCCTGGAAAACTTCGATGCCGTGGGCGAGTGGCGGACGGAGGACAGTTACGAGGCCACGGATGCGAACGGCAAGCCGCAGCCCAAAACCAAGAAGACCTGGACCATCGAGCCCGCCGCCACCATGCACAAAGGCCCCGCCTTCAAGGATTACCTGGGCCTGCGCGACATCATTGCCGCGCGTTCCGATGCCTTTGCCAAAGGCTTCAGCAACGCCCTGGTCGAGTATGCACTAGGCAGGCCCTGCGGCTTCAAGGATGAGCCGTTGATTGAAAACATGAGGCACGAGGCCGGTAAGAAAGACCTGTCGGTGCGCGAATTCATCCATGCGCTGGTCAGCAGCAAAGAGTTCCACACGAAGTAATCTCCCATGAATACACCGCTCAAGCGCCGCCAGTTCCTTCGCTCCAGCACGGCGCTCATCGCCCTGCCTAGCCTCGAGTCGTTCGGGTTCCGCAAGTTCGCGTCCGCCGCCGCACCGGCCACGCCGCCGAAGCGCCTTGTGTTCCTCGGCTTCGGCTGGGGCATCACCACGGAGAGCTGGTACCCGGACATCACGCAGAAGGGCACCGGCTACACCCTGCCCGCAGGGCTGCAACCGCTCGCGCGGCACAAGGCGGACTTCACCATCGTGCAGGGCCTGTGGAACAAGTACTCCAATCAAGGGCACGCGGGCAGCACCTTCTGGCTCACCGGCGCGAACCGTTATGCGCAGCCCGGGCAGAACTTCCACAACAGCATCTCCGTGGATCAAGTCGCCGCTGCGCAGCTTGGCCGCGAGACGCGCTTTGCCTCCATCCAGCTCAATGGAGAAGGCAACATGGAAGGCTCCGGCCATGGCCCTGGATTGTCCATGGCGTGGGATGTCAGCGGCAAGCCTGTCGCCGGGCAGAACGGCCCGCTTGCGGCCTACCACCGCTTGTTTTCCAAGGACACCACGCCCATCGAGCAGCAGAAGGCGATGCTCGCCCAGAAGCGCAGCGTATTGGATACCGTGCTAGAAAACGCTCGCGCCATGCAGCGCGGCCTGGGCAAGACCGACAACGCCAAGCTCGATGAGTACTTCCAAGGCATTCGCGACATTGAAACGCGCCTGAGCAAGGATGAGCAATGGATTGGCGTGCCCCAGCCAAACGCGCCGATGTCCGAGCCCAAGCCTGGCCTCGCTGGTCGCGAGGAAATCAAGATCATGTACGATATCATCCTGGCCGCCCTGCAAACGGACAGCACCCGCGTGCTCACCTACCGCCAGCCCGTGAGCACCCTGCTCACCAGCATCGGCATCAAGGTGGCCCCGCACGACATGAGCCACTATCACTCTACCATGGGCGAGAAGCAGGAGGCCTCGCAGAAGCGCGACCTCACCCAGAGCGAGCTGCTCGCGGGCCTCATCGACAAGCTCAAGACCACCAAGGAAGCCGACGGCACCACCCTCTTCGACCACACCGCCCTCGCTTACGGCAGCAATATCCGCACCGAGCACAACCTCGACAACTGCCCCACGCTGCTCACCGGCGGCGGCGCGGGTATCAAGCTCGGCCACAACCTTGTCGTCTCCAAAGACACGCCGCTGTGCAATGCCTGGCTCACCTTGCTGAACGGCGTCGGCGTCGATGCCGAGCGGCATGGCGACAGTACCGGCGTCTTGAAGGAACTGATCGCTTGATAAGGGAAAGCCCGGGGCATTCGCATTGACATCGTTGTGCCCGTTGCACAGTCTGCGGCATGATCTGCACGCGCATCTTCTCCTCTCTGCTCGCCATCGGCCTGCTCAACCTCACCGCCGTTGCCGCCGACAAGGATTCACAGAACTCCGGCACGGAAGGGGACGGCTATCACACTGTAGGACCCGAGTACAAGACGGATCCCGATCTGACAGACAAAGGCAATCCGAGGGGCAAGACCTTTGCCTTTTCCATGCCTCTGGCAGGTAGCAAGATTTTCAAAGGCGACGACAAGACCCTGCTTCCCGATAAGAAGCCGGTGCGTGTGGAGCGCAAGATCACGGTCTATGTGCCCGCTGCTTATAAGGACGGCACCAAGGCTCCCTACCTTATCATCCATGACGGCCCGGGACAGCTCAAAGCCATCAGCAACGCCCTGGACAATCTGACTATCTCCAAGGACGCCAGCCGCAAACTGCCCGCCTTCATCGCCATTGCGGTCGAGAACGGCGGCAACGATGGCAAGGACAGTGAACGCGGTCTGGAGTATGATACAATGTCCGACCGGCTCGCACGTTTCATTCATGACGAGGTGCTCCTCGCAGTGCTGGCCAATGCCGAAATCAAAGCCGCCTACCCGGCCCTTGCCCTGACCGAAGATCCCTGGGGTCACGCAGTGATCGGGTGCAGCTCCGGCGCAGCGGCAGCCCTTACCATGGGCTGGTTCCGGCCCGACTGGTTCCGCCGCATCATCGCGTATTCAGGCACCTTCGTGGACCAGCAGGACGACGACGCTCCCGAGGAAGCGAAGTACCCGCTGGGTGCCTGGGAGTACCACTCCGGCATGAAGCTGATCGAGACCAGTGAAGTGAAGCCTCTCCGCATTTTCACCCATGTGTCCGAGAACGACAACCACTCGAATGACGAAGAGGAAACTCATCACAACTGGGTGATGGCCGGGCAGCGCACAGCGGCCACTCTTTCGGCCAAAGGCTACCATCACCGCTTCGTCTTCAGCAAGGCTACCGGCCACTGCGACAAGCGCGTGTTTGAGCTCACCCTAGCCGATACCCTGGTATGGGCCTGGCAGGGTTACCGTGCTGAATGAGTTTCGGTGTCGCCACTTTCGGGAACTACTCATGCTTCGGCTTCGCTGTCTCCTTGTAGGCGGCCTGTTTGGCGTGGATGTCTTCGATCTTCCAGCCGGTCAGGCGCGCGAGGTTCTGTGCCCATTGCTCCTGGCGTTTAGGCAGCTCCTCAAAGTACCTTTTGCCCTGATCATTGGTTGCCTTGCCGTGCCAGGGATGATTCATCACATAGCGGCCCTGTAGGTTCTTCGTATCGCCCGTTTCCTGGAACACGATGTCCTCTGGGAAGTGCTCGCGATCATAGCGGATGTGTAGGCGGGTGATGAACATGGTGCCTTGCTCGGGGCGGTTGTTGTCATCGCCTTTCAGCCACTTGCAGCCCAGCTCCCGCAGCTCGCGCATGGGCACCGGATCGCTGCTGCACGGGTCGCACCAGCCCATGTCCCAGAAGTACTCGGTGAAGATGGCACTCATCTTTTCAATTGCCACGGCGCGGTCAAACATGGCGCGGTAGAAGTCGCCAAACTGCGGCTTCACATGCTCGGGGATCTCGGTGTCCGATGGCAGGCGCACGGTGCGGTAGTTGGTCGCTTCCACGCGGCCGTTGCGTGAGAGCGCGTGCACAATCAGGTCCTGTGGGCCCTTGGCGTTCACGGTGCCGAGGCGCAGGGGCAGCATGAACTTGCGGCTCTGATAGGTCACGCGCAGCGGGCGCAACCAGGTGCGGCCTTCCTTGGCTTGGCGCCCCAGGTTCACCTTCGCCACAAAGAACTTCATGTTTTGGCGAATGTAACTGTCGAGCACCGGCTCCGCCCCCTCTGGCAGCTTGTAATCGTTCTCCTTCAGCCAGATCATGAGCCCGTCGCTCTGCTTCGCCGACAGCACCAGGATGTCGTACTCACCGGCGGAGAACTGGCGCTCAATCACCACGCCGCGCGCGCGGGCTCCATCCGCCCTCTTGGGACTGCCAGCAAAAGCATCGAAGGCGGCCATGGGCATGACCGGCATGGGCACGGGCAGGTTCGGATCGGGGTCCCAGTACTCCACTAGCCTCGGCGCGGTATAGGCATCCAAGTGATCCAGGAGGGCTTTCTCCAGCACCTTCACATCGTCTTTCTCGACCACCGTGGGCACGGGGATGATGAGCGCAAACTCCTTCAGATCGCCCTGGTAATCACTGGCCATGGTGATGGCCGTGGAGTTGCCGTCGCGCGCCAGCGCCACCTGTGAGGACTGATTGAAAAGCTTGCTGTCCGCGCGTGCGACATAGAAGCCGCAAAACGCCTCAGCACGGAAGGGCAGGCTCAGCGCCGCCAGCAGAAGGAGCAGGGATTTTTTCATGATGATCAGGATGGGACTTGATGCCCTGCCGCCAGTCGTAACGCGGGCCGGGCAGCAGCCAGTCGATGAACGGCGTGAGAACGGAACAGGCCGCCAGCGACCACAGCAGTCCATTGGTGCCGAACATGCGGAACTGCCACCACCAGCCGCACCATGCGACCAGCATGGCGAAGACGATGCGGCCCGCACGCGAATCCGGCGTGGTGCGCGGATCGGAGATCATGAAGAAGGTGAACAGCAGCAGCGCGCCGTTTTGCAGCCGGTGCAGCGGAATGGTCATCGGCTCATGCAGCCACAGGGAGCGCCCCATGATGAGGATGATCCACGAGGTGAGGAAGGCCAGCGCCACATCCGCACGCGCCGCACGCATCACCACTAGCCCGCCCAAGCAGGCCATCAGAAAGGCGAAGAACGCGACATTGCCCCACTGCCCGGGACTTACCCACACACGCCCCTCGGTGACTAGCATGAGCAGGACGAGAGCAATGTTCGTGGGATTGAACGAATGCTTGCCGCCCCGGCGGAACACGAACTTCGTTGCAATGGCCAGGACTCCTGCCAGCGCCGCGAGCTGCCAGGATTGGGTGCGGCAGAGCAGGCATAGCGAGAGGCCGGAGATCATGGCGCTGCGCCACTCGAAGACTGTCTTCGTCATCCACGAGCACAGCCATTGTGTGCCAAGCACGGATGTCAGGATGATGCTGACATAGGACCAGGTGACCTCGAAATCCAGCGCCAGCACGCCATAGATGAGCAGCGAACCGAGCACGGTGATCTGGTAATAGCGAGGGTCCACAGCCATAGCTTTGGCCATAGCATCATATCCTTCTCTGATTGTCGAGCTATGCCTTGCTGATTTCCTCGCCGCCGACAAACACCCGCTGTGGCTTCAGCTTTTTGTCCAGCACCAGCACGTCCGCACGCTTGCCACGTTCCAGGCTGCCGCATTCGTGCGCGATGCCTGTGCGCTCCGCGGGCGTCAGGCTGGCCATGCGGATTACCTCATGCAGCGGGGCCTTTGTGGCCTTCATCATGATCCGCACCATGCGGTCCATGCCAGCCGTGCTGCTGGCAAGGCCGACACCATCCAGCGTGCGGCCTACCTGCCCGTCGTGCAGGAACCACTCGCCGTCCCCTTCATTGCCAAAACGATAGCGTCCTTCCGGCATGTCGAGCGCGCGGCTGCTATCGGTGACCAAGCACAGGCGGGCCGCGCCCTTCATGCGATAGGCAAAGGCCAGCAGTTCATCGGCGAGATGGCAGCCATCCGCGATCACCTCCGTACTCATGTCCGCATTCGCCAGCACGAACTGCTCCATGCTGGCTTGCATGGGCGTTCCGCAACGGGCGCGCAGGGACACCACCGAACTCATCGCGCACCAGAAGTGATCCACATGGCGCATGCCATTGCGAAACGCCCGGTCCATCTCCGCCCATGTCGCATTGGAATGACCGCAGGTGATCAGGCACCGGTGCTTGTGCGCTGCCTTGTAGAAGGCCTCCGCGCCGGGCAGTTCCGCCGCGCAAGTGGCCACGCCCACGAGCTTGGTTTTGAAGTAGCGATCATACTCCGCAGGCAAGGGATCACGCCGCCCCTCCTTGCGATGACAGCCCACCTTGTCTGGCGCAAAATACGGCCCGTACAAATGCACTCCAGCGATGCGGGCGCCCTGTTGCGGAGTCCAGGCTAGCTTCACGGCGGAAGTCGCCGCAAGCATCGCATCGATCTGCTCCGGCGAGCCTGTGGTGGTGGTTGGAAAGATCGTCGTCGTGCCATGCCGCGCGTGACAGCGGATGGCCGCGCTCACGGCCTCGGGCGTTCCATCCATGAAGTCCGCGCCATCACCGCCATGCACATGAATATCCACAAAGCCCGGCGCGAGAATGCCGCCGCGCGCATCCACCGTTACATCCGCCTTGGGCAGCCGCGCCTTCGCCTTGCCCGCGTACTCAATGATGCCATCGCGTGCGATGATCATGCCCTCGTCCAGCGTCCGGTCAGGCAGGACAAGTTTGCCATTGATGAAGAGAGTCACGCTCATGATGACACAGAGGCTAACGTGTCACATGTGGCAGATGCAAGCCCGCCGCCAAGATTTGCCGGGTCTCCATTATCGAGGGGTGAAGTCAGGGAAGTGGATGATCCTGCTATCAGGAAGGGTTTTAACACACGCGTGGCGGCATCGGGGCCTCGAATACGAGCACCGGCAGATAGCCGGATAACCCTCAAAAATCCCACCCATGAAACGCAGAATATTCGCCTACTACGGTGCCGTTGCCGCGGCCGGACTGTCCCTTAACCATGTTTTCGGTGCTGCCGCCGCTGAAGGCACGATAGGAAAACTGGATGCTGATGACTTCAAAAAGATGAACAAGGCCGGCGGTGCCAAAGTCAAGGCGCTGAAGCCAAGCGCGGCCACCCTCTCCAAAGCGGATGCGAAGCTGATGATGGAAGTCGCCGCCGGTGGCATGATGCAACTGGAAGCCAGCCGGCTGGCGGTGAAGAAGGCGACCGCCAAGGATGTGCGCACCATCGCTGAAGCGGAGGTGGAGGAGCAAACGGTCCTGAGCATGAAGCTCCAAGAATTCGCTGCTGCCAAGCAAACGCCGCTGCCAACCGCCCTTGATAAAAAGGGCAGCAAGACCGTGAGTAAGCTGGAGG
>JAQGPI010000019.1 GCA_028293175.1 Verrucomicrobiaceae bacterium
GAGGCCGGACAGCGACAGGCGTTGTTGAAGCAAGCAGGGGATGCCGCCGCCGTGCATCGTCAACGCGCTGAAAGCCATGCCGCAACTCTGCGCACAGATGCTGCACGCTATTTACGCCTGCGGCTGGCCATACACTTTTTGGAGCAGCAGATCGAGCGTTTTCGCCAGGAGAACCAAGCCCCGTTGATGAAGCGTGCGAGCGCTTTGTTCCGGGCAATGACATTGAACAGCTTCGACGGTCTCACCACGGATTACACCGACAAGGAAACGCAGATAATCGTCGGTCATCGTGGCGACAACAACGTGCCGGTGACCGGGATGAGTGAAGGCACGCGCGACCAGCTCTACCTGTCACTGCGCCTCGCCGCCATCGAGCGCCACATCGAGGTGCATGAACCGCTGCCATTGATCCTGGACGATCTGCTCATGACCTTTGACGACACTCGCACAGCGGCCATTCTGCCGGTCCTGCGGGACCTGTCAACGAAGACGCAGATCTTGCTGTTTACTCACCACGAGCACTTGATAGAGCTTTGCCAGCGCTCGCTAGGGGCGGGGGAGTTCACTGTGCATCGGCTGGGTGAGAAATAGAAAGTAGTAAGGGCGCCTCGGCCTTTCAGGTTAGGTGCGCTACATTGCGTCCACTATCACGCACAGGATGCCGGCCAAGAGGCAGGAATGTTCCTACCACTTTATTGTTTCACTGGCCAGCTTGCCCTCAGCTCGTCCTTGTACAGCCCCATCTTGTCGATCGGCAGCGGCTTGAAGCCGATCTTTTTGATGGCGGGAGATTCGGGCTTGAGGTTGAAGTTGTCGTTGGCGACATCCACAAACAAGGGATCGGCCACGATGCTGTGCTTGTCCCATCCAGCGTCCTGCCAGGCCTGCCATTCATTGAGCGGATCGGCCTCGTGAATGACGATGTCATCAAGGATAACCTTGCCCTTGTCGCCCTGAATATCCACGCGGAACCAGAAGTCCTTCATCCATGGCTTCCAGGCCGCATCGCCCTTCGCGGGCATGCGGCCAGTGACCTCGGCATCCTGCCACTCGTTGGTCAGCTTTACGTTGGTGCCGCTGGCCTGCCAGTAGCCAGCGCCTCCCTTGTAGGCAGCCAGGGCGAGCGTGATCTTGCCCGTAGGTTCGCTGGACTTCACTCGCAGGCGCACTCGGTAGGCCGCACCAAACTTCATCGGGATGTCCGGCCCGTGAAATACAGTATGATTGTTCTGCGGATCTTCGCTGGTGCCGGCATCCACTTCCAGTTGGCCGTGCTGGACCATGCACAGCACGTTCTTGTGAGGCATGCTGTTGAAACCCCAGCCCTTGGGCCGGTCGCCATCGGCTGTCTTGTCAAAGTTCTCGGTCAGCAGTGGTTCGCCGATGTCCTTGCCCATTTTGTTAATGCCGGTGAGGATAGGGTGGCCGCTGTTCCAGGCGAGGTTTTCGTCAATGGTGTTCCATAGGGGCGTGCAGTTGCGGATGTCGCCGTACTTGGCGTCGGACTGATCGCCGTACATGATGTTGTGCTTCACCACGTCGCCGCTCATCATGGTGCCGTCCTCGCGGAAGGCATCGCGCGGATGCAATTCCATGCCCCGCATGCCTTTCCACGCGGGCTGGTTCATGACGCTCTCGTAACCCTTGATCATGGTGGGGCTGTGGTCGATCCAGAAGCGCTGCTCCTTGGACCATCCGTGGAGGTCAAACTGGAACTTGGCACCAAAGGCAAAGATGTTGTTTTCTACCACGCAATCGCGTGAGTTGTGCATGTGGATGGGCGTCCAGGCGCAGCGATAGACGAGGTTGCCGATCATGTCCACGCCGCCCGTATTGTCGTCCGGGTACAGGCCGAAGGTGAACCATGGATGCTTCAAGCCGTCGGATTCCTGGCCGATGCCGACGATGTCGTGGATGCGGTTGTAGTTCCACTTGCTGCCGCGTGAGCTGATCCAGTCGCGGCCGCCCGTGTAGATTGCGCCGCCGTCCTGGGTTTCCATCACCAGATGATGCAGGTGATTGTATTCCACTGTGATATTGTTGCCGCCCATCTGCACGCCCATGCGCGGGCCGTCGTGGATGAGATTGTGCGTGATCTGGATGCCAGTGCCGTTTGCGCCCACGCCGCAGGCGTTTTTGTTAAAGACGCCCATGTGATGGATGTGATTGTTGTCCGCACGGTTGTTGGAAGGCGTTAGGGTGATTCGGTCGCCGCCGCCAAGGCTGATGCCATTGCTGCCGGTGTAGCTGATGTCATTGCCAATGGCCGCATTGTCCGTGCCGCCGCTGATGCTGATGGCGCTGCCGCTGAAATCGCCAACGGTGGTGAAGGTGCAGCCTGCCACGGTGCATTGCTCCGTCTTGTCCATAGTGATCGCAGTTCCGTTGCAGCCAGTGAAGCTGAGGCCGCGCACGGTGATGTTCTTCGCGCCCGCGCCGATCTTGATGAAGCTGTTGAGCGTGACCAGCTTGACCGAGTGCTGTTCCAGCGGAGCCGGAGGCCAGACGTAAAGCGTGCCGGTGCGGACATCGATGTACCATTCGCCCGGTGCGTCCAACTCCTCCAATGCGTTCTGCACATGGTAGCGGTTGTGCGGATGCAGGTCGTAAGAGCAGGGCTTTTGCAGTGTCAGCTTGCGCGTCTGCGGGTCCAGTGACTTGACGCGTTCGATGAAGTTCCACCAGCCATACATGGCGAAGATATCGAGTTCCACATCCTCGGGATGTGCCCAGGTGCGAAGGTCCTGCGGCTTCACATACATCTCGCTTTTCCAGACGTGCGTGTCCATATCCTTCTTGGGAATGCTGTCAACGATGGCCCAGCCGCCGTAGAGCGGGTCCTTCGGATCAAAGTTCGGCCAGCGGGCAAGGATCAGTCGCTCATCGTCGAAGAGCACCTGACGATACTTCACGCCTTTCGCCAGCAGCTTCGACACATCCGCCTGCACGATGCTGTCCTTGTAGGGCTTGAAGCCGTCGAGCTTCACTGCGCCATTAAAGCGAGGTCTAGCGTCCTTGGCCGCACGGATGGTTAGATCCGAGTCCGCAGCTTCAAGGTTTAGGGTGCTGGTCTGATCATACAGGCCATCCTTGATCCAAATGGTGGCGGGGCCTGCCTGCCCGGCCTTACGCTCGGCGCGTAACTGATCGCGAGCGGCTTGCAGGGAGGTAACGGGTCCCTCCGGCAAAACGGTGATTTCGATATCCGCACGGGCGAAGACGGCGGTGGCGAGGAAAAGGAGCAGGCAGCGAGCGATCATGGGAAAGAGACGCCACGCTGGTGCGGAGAGGGGCGCTGCGCTACTGCAAATTATCGTGCGATGGAAATGCAGCGCCGAATAGTAAAGAAGGGACACCGGCCTCCGTAGTGAGAGACTCCCATGCTTTGCTGAGAGGCGGCGGGCTCATCCACTAACGATCTTGTTTTCGTGTTCCTGGTGCAGCGGATGGATATGAGCGCGGGCAGCAGAAGGAAATGTATGAGACCTTTCTGAAGCGGCGGTGGCCAAGTATGGCAAGGGCGCGGTAATTGTGGATAATCTAGGAAACGCTCGGCGCTCCTCTTGTGAGCGATTTACGGTCTAAACCGAACAAAGCCTGTGCAGGGAATTGGGTTGATCCGATTCCGGGACTACGGCTAAATGTGGGTTCATCCTCCCATTGGCGTACCGGGCTTGTTGCAGTCCGCTGGGGAGCACGTTCCACACCACACTTTCCGAGAGGTTTCACGAATGAGTTTGCCCGAAATTGCCGGCCATGAGCTTCAAGACCTCATTGGCGGGGGCAGTGTAGGCGCCGTGTACCGTGCTTCGGGCACGGGTGGCCGGGCTTGCGCGGTGAAGGTTTTCAGCTCCATGGCGATTAATCGCAAGGGGCTGGGCCTCACCTTACGGGCTCTTCAATACATGCCGCCGCACCGGGGTGTGCTGCCGGTGATGGGGTTTGAGATGGACCGCAGTCCCTATTATGTAGCAACTCCGCTAGTGGGCGTGATGACCAAGGACGCGGGGGGGCGTAAGGTGTGGCACAGCCCCACCCTAGAGACCATGTGCGGACGCCTGCCGGGCGATCAGGCTTGGCGGTACATTTACGAGCTGGCCGATTCCCTGGCCTGGATGCACAAGCACAGCATTCCCCACGGGAACCTCAAATGCGGCAATGTGCTAGTGGAGGACGACCCGGAGAGTGCCACGCGCATCACGGATGCAGGCCAGGGCTGGGTGGGTGGCGTGCATCACCTGGAGCTCTATGATCACTTCATGTACCTGTGCCCGGAGCAGGCGGAGCAGCCCGAGGGCTTCTTCAACGGCTTCGGCCAAGGCTGGGATGTGTACAGTTTCGGCATTGTGTCCTACCGGCTGATCACCGGCCAGTTCCCTCGTGGAGCACAGGCATGGTCGCAGGAATCCGCGCAACGCCAGCTCAAGGCGGCGCAAGGGCTCGGCTACAGCATTAACAACATCGCACTTC
>JAQGPI010000036.1 GCA_028293175.1 Verrucomicrobiaceae bacterium
GTGGTTCCGCAACAAGTTCTTCGCCGGCCTCGCTGTCGCCACCCCGTTGATCCTTACGTACTGGATTCTGCAGTTCGTCTATGATCGCCTGCACGGATGGAGCGAGCCCATCCTGCTTTTCAGCGCCAGCCGCATCAACGATTTCTACGCCGCCATCACCGGCGTGCCCAACCTCATCGACGTTGAGGGCAAGGGCTTCATCATGTTCGAGGACTTCATCGGGGCCTTCGTCCCCATCGTCGTTCTCGTGGCCATGGGTGCCATGGCTTCCCATGTGATCGGCGTCCGCGTGGTGGAGGCGGTGGACCGCCTCTTGATGCGTATTCCGTTCATCAGCTTTATCTACAAATCGCTCAAGCAGGTGATCGACGCCTTCAAGGGCCTTGGGGGTAAGCAAGGCTTCAAGCGCGTGGTGTATGTGGATTATCCGACGCCCGGCACCTGGATGCTCGGCTTCGTCACCGGCCAGTTTTATGACCGTATGCGCGAGAAGCACATGACCTGTGTCTTCCTGCCTTGCGCCCCCAGTCCCATGACCGGCCTGCTGCTGGTGGTGGAAGACGAGCGGATTTCCGATGCTCCGATGACCATGGAGGAAGCCATGAAGATGATCTTCTCCGGCGGTCTCGTAGGCCCTGAAAGCCTGACGGCACCTCTGCCCAAGCCTGCCGTTCAGCCTACCTCCACTCGCGATCTACCTGCCGGCTTGCCGACGGCCGATGATTTCGAACTCGGTGTGGCAAAGGAAGAAGTCAAAGCCGCGGCCCCTGTGCTGGCTACCGTTCTGCCCACGCCCGTACCCGTTGCCGCAGCACCCACCACAAACACCGGCAAGGTAAGTCTCGCTCGAGCGCTGATGCCTTGGAAGAAGGCGTAGAGTTCAAGCTAGTCCATGCCGCCAGCGCAGGGTTGCAACACACGCTATCACTAGCAAAGCGACGAAGTCTTTTTTGCCCAGCCGGTCGCTGTCTCCGGTGTACCGCAGCAGCTTGAACACTGCGCCTGTGGGGCAGCCATATTTGCAGTACGCGAGAGGCACAAACAGTGCGGCTACCAGCCCTATTACGGCAATGATGATCGTTGATAGCCCTGCCACACGCCATACATAAGCGTCGAAGGGCTCCAGCGCGTTGAGGTCAAAACTCAGTTCCAGGGCGACAATGAACAATACCGCTGCCAGCAATGCCATCGGCAGGCGTTCGAGCCAGCGTGACACACCGGCAGGCACCCGCCACTGCCAGGGCGACCGGCGGGCGAGCAATTGTTGCAACGCCCCGTGCGGACATACGTGGTGGCAGTAGAGTTGGCGACGAGTAACCACCGGCCCCAGCAGTGCCACCATTCCCAGGAGCACCAGGCCCGGTGCGCTACGCCAGGGGGTGCCATGTTTGGCCCAGCCTGCGAGCAAAGCCTGCGAGAGCATTTCACCCGCAAACAATCCCACATAGCCCACAAGCAGAGCATGATGCACATGCCGCGCCCATGCGATGCCACGCAGCCGCGTGAAAGCCATGCAAAGCGCACTGATCAGAACCACCACATGTCCGGTATCCTGCCAGCGCCAGCGGACGCCGCTGAACCCAGTGGCCGTCTTCTCCCCGCCTTCCACCATGGCTTGCGCCTTACGTTTGAGACCTTCCGCCATCGCCCAGCTTGTCTCTGTCGCGCCGGACACGCCTTCAATTTTCGCCTCCTTAAAATCAAGCGCCGCGAGCTTGTCCACCGGCATCTCGTTGAAGAGCTTGAGGAAGTAGCTGTCGTCCGTCACATAGCCTACATAGCGCTTCGTATCATAGCTCTTGCGCAGTCGGATGCCGCGCACTTTGCGGCCCTCAGCATCCAGCAGCATCAGAGTATCCGTCGGCCCTTTGTAACCCACCACCGAGTCCGAGGTTGGTGCCGTGCGCACCGCGATTCCTATTAGCTTGCCTGACTCGTCCAAGACCTCCCATTGATCCGCCTGCACCGTGGACCTTCGCAAGGATGCCGCATGTGCATCTAGGTCCCGAACTTCTGCCAAGGTGATCTCTTCAGGAAAGCGCAGCGACGGTCCCTTGGAGCCCAACTTGTGCAGTACGCCTTCCGCAATCGCACTGCTCGTGAGCGTTGCGCCTGAGACCCCATCCACCCGGCGATCCTTGGCATCACCGAGATGCATCTCCTTGAACTGGGCAAAGAATTTCCGCTGGCTGATCACTTCCGCCACATGGTCCGGCGTGTCATCGCTGTGCAGCACCCGCAGGCCGATCACCGCGCCCTTTGCATCCATGGCGATCAATGTATTCGTCGGCCCCGCGTACCCGATCACTCCGGCCGCTTCCGGAATTGTCTGGGCCACCATGCCGATTACTTGCCCCGCCGCATCGCGCACCGCTTGCACGCCCGTCTGTGCATCCGGCACATCTAGGGCTGAGGCTTCAGGAAAAAAATCATGCACCCGCGCCGCTTCCAAAGGCTCGACCGGATGTCCGCTTCCCAGCCTCAACAACCAAACCACCAACCCTAGCAAGCCCAGCCTAGAAAGCCGCACGCCGATCCCCTCCCAGTGGCGGAATGGAGGGGGGCTGGGAGAAGCGGTCATGAGCCCGAGTGTTGCCATATTCCGTCTCAAATCGCAAGGAGGGCGGCAATGCTACGCAACATCGGGCAAAACAAACTCCTTTACCAGCCGCATGACCTTGTGATTTGATAGCGTACACTTGTCGATCGCGGGCACAGTCAACTTGCTCCATCTACCGCCCTCCCCCATCCTACTATGAATACACTCAAGCTTATCCTGGCCGCCACCTGTCTCACTGCCCTCGCCTCCTGCGCCACCGCGAAGAAGGACGACTGCTGCTCGGTGCCCAAGACATCCGACTGCTGCAAGATCAAGTCCTCCTGCTGCACCGACGCCGGCCACAAGGCCAAGAAATAGCCGGTCCCATCTGCGCGGCATCTGGTCAGTCCAGCATGCCGCGATACCTGTAGGCCTTGTAGCCAAGGGATTTCAGCCATTCCACGTCAATGGCATGGCTCAATACGCGCCACGATGGCGGGCAGCCCGTCTCATAGGCTAACAGCTTGATGCGCTTTTTATCGTCCCATCCGGCGAACAGCAGGCAGTGGGCGTTGTGCGTGTTCAGGATGTCGCCTGGCTTTAAAGCGGACCACGAAATTTCGTTGCAAAACTCCGGTAATTCCCGCGTCGAATACGAGCGCGGCATCTTCCACAGGCGCGAGATGTAGCCGGAGCAATCAATGCCCACCGCCTCAGTCGAGACCGCATCATCCAGCAGCGTGCGCTTCGCATCGGTGTAAACATCACCCGCCGCCTTGCCTGCCTTTACGCCAGCATCAAATTCTTCCACCGTGCTGAAGCCACCCCATTGGTAGGGCACGCCCTCCGTCTCCTTTCCTGGCACCCACCAGCCTGGAATCTTGCCGCCCGGATTGTGCGTGATGTCTGGCGTATCCACATGCACGCCCTTCGAATCCGGTCCGTGCCGCACATTGGCCACCGAAGCCGTCCATTTGTGCAGCCGATAGGCCTCGGCCATCTTCATGCACTCACCCCGGGTCACTTGAGAAGGCGGCGGTTGTTTGGGCAACTGAGCACAGCTTGACAGGCAACAAGCGGCGGCGGCGATGAGGAGCTTGGGCAAAGGCATGGAGAAGACGAGCGGAAGTAAGAAAACGAGGCGCGTTCTTTTACTATAGGCAAGACGCCCACGCTACTTCGTGTTTGGCTCTTCTTTCGACTTCACTTCTTTCCGATACAAAACAGATGCTCGTAGCCGCGAATGAAAAGCTGCCCGCCTGAAACCGCGATGGAGCCAATGACTTTCTCGTTCATCGAATTGATCGCCAGCAGTTCGAACTTCGGGCTGGCCTTGAACACAAAGGCATCGCCGCCCTGGTTCACCGCATAGCAGCGGCCTTCGCTGATCACGACGGAGGACCAGTTCTGGCCGGTGGGTCCGGGGCCTTTGAGGCGCTCCTGCCACACTGTCTCGCCAGTCTTCAAATCAATGCACTGGGCCAGGCCCGGATCATTCAGGATGTAGATGTAACCTTCATGCACCGCGCCAGAAGCGATGCGCTGTGGGGTCTTGGGATGCTGCCATAGGCCGTGTGTTTTCGTCACATCACCCTTGCCGCCCGTCTTCACCGCCAGGTCCATGCCACTGTAGCCACCCATGCCCACCACGATTCCTTCCGAGAGCAGCGGCGATGTATAGACCAACTGGTTCAACCCTTCGCAGGTCCAGAGTTCCGCGCCGGACTTGGCATCCATCGCACAGACCCGGAAAGGCCAGTTCATGAGAAGCTGCGCCTTCCCGTCAATCATGCGAGGCAAAGGATCGCTCCACGATCCATAGAAGTCAGGGCTTCCTTTCACCTCGCGCCGGGGTTCATCGTGCTTCCACACCGTCGCCCCCGTCTTGGGGTCCAGGGCCACGAGAGAAGACTGCTCGCCCGGTCCGAAATTCAGGTAACACAATCCATTGGCCAGCACAGGCGAAGCGCCATTGCCCCAGATATGATGAACCTTGCCCAAGTCTCGATGCCACAGCTCCTTCCCCTGCATGTCGAAGCAAAACACCCCCGCAGAAGCAAAGCTCACCACCACGCGCTCGCCATCAGTCGCAGGCGAGGCGGAACAATAAGGATTGGTGCCGTGCGTGGTCTCCGTCTCAGTGTAAGTCGTGCCTTCCTGCCAGAGCTTTCTGCCGGTCTTCTTGTCCAAACACATCAGTGTGCGCCAGCCGTCTTTTTCGACAGCTTGTGTCACGAACACTTTGTCGCCCCAGACCACCGGCGTTGAGTTGCCACGATCCGGCAGATCCGCCTTCCAGGCCACATTCTCCGTGGCGCTCCAGTTCAGCGGCAGGCCCTTTTCATCACAGGTGCCATCGTTGTGCGGCCCCCGCCAGGAGGGCCAGTTGTCAGCCTGCGCTGGGACCACCATCCATGTCATACACAGCAGGGAAAGAGGACGTGGGAGACGAGTGATCATTACCACTCCTACGGTCCCCTTCCTTCCCATCTGTCCTATTCTTCCATCAGTTTCACCACCAGCCGCCGCATCAATTGGCGCTCCGACATCTCGCCGCGCTTGTCGAAGGCATCGTCGAGGTTGCGCAGGAAACGAATCAGGATGGACTCCGTCACCGCAGGCCGGTGCACCAGATCTTCCATGGCCGGATTCGAGGCCGGATGATGCCGCGCCACATCGGTGGCCAGCATAAATCGCCCTCGGTTGAAGCAGTCCACCAGCCAAATCTGATCCTCATGCACCACCCGCGCAAGGAAGTGACCCGGGAAATTGCAGCCCTCAATCACCAAGCCCATGCGACGGCCCAGCAGCCGGTACATAGTGCACAGCGAGATCGGATTGCCCAGGCCCTTGGCCACCACCCACAGCATGTTGCTATTCTCCGGTGCGTAGTAATCCTTGCTGTTGCCACGGAACCGCGCTGCATCGCCACGACCGCCAAACAACCATTCTGCGAGCTGCCGTGCATTGGGATTCTTTCCATCAAAGTCCGCCACGATCTGCGCTACCAGTTCATCCAGTTTTTCCGGCAGCTCCCGCACACGTGTTTTCCAGCCGCTCAGAAAGGCTGCCAGTTGCGCCAGCGCCGATTCGATCTGTCCTTCCGCCGTGTCCTGCCTGCGCCAGGACATCCAGCAATCCTCCAGGTCTTCCCGCCGCGAAGTGGCCAGCATATCCGCCATGATGGCTTCCTCATCCAGGGAGAGCGGACGGTCCAGGGATGCCAGCTTTTCCGGCAGTTCCCGCTTCATCCCTTCGAGCTGGCGGCGCACTGCTTCGCGCACCAGCTCGGAATCGTCGTCAAGCAGCCTGACCAAGTGGTTGAGTTCTACAGTCGCGGCCATGCCTTTGAATAGGCAAATTCGGTGCCATGCGCAAAACAAAAATACGCCTCTCGGCACACATTGAGAACTCAGGCCTCCCCATTTGCGTTCATCCGGATCCATTTGCGGTTAAAACATGATTCCGTCCCGTCTTCTCATGACCATGAGGGATTGAACCGCGAATGGATCCAGAATGGACGCAAATAAAGGCCCTGATATAAACCGCTAGCTCATTCTTGGTTCCCCATTTGCGTCCATCGGATCCATTTGCGGTTAAATCGTTCCCGTCCCCTCTTTCCTGATTATGAGGATTGAACCGCAAATGCTCCAGAATGGACGCAAATGAGACCTCTGACACAGGCACCTCATCACTCCGCCGCCACGAGGCTCACCTTCAACGTCTGGCACAGCATAATGACCTCCTCCATGCCCAAAATGAGAGCCTTGCCCGCCTCCAGGGCGATCACATCCACGCCCGCCTCCGCAGCGCTGCTAATAGTAGCAGGGCCGATCACCGGCACATCGAAGCGCATGTCTTGCGCAGGCTTGCTCACCTTCACCATCGTCGCATTCCCCCGCCCCAGCGTACCGCCGCGCTTCACGCATTCGTTGGTGCCTTCGAAGGCCTCTACCGCCAGCACAGTGCCGTTCTTCACCACCACCGTCTGGCCGATGTCCAGACGGCTACTTTCCTTGGCAATGCCAAAGCCGTAGGCCACATCCTCCCACCGGCGCTTCTTCAGCACCGGTCCGGCCACATGACCCGCCTTCGGCATCAGGTTTTCCAGGAAGGTCGTGGCTGGCAGCAGCTCGATGCCTTCCTTTTTCAATTCATCGCCAATCGCTCCGAACATGCTCTCCGCGTTGCGCTGCTTCAACCGCGCCAGCAT
>JAQGPI010000191.1 GCA_028293175.1 Verrucomicrobiaceae bacterium
GAGGCGGTGGGTCTCATGAGAAGCGTGATCCAATCCGGGCATCGCGACGTCAGGACCAGTTTTGATGGCAAGCTGGTACTTGGGGCGTTCCCGGTAATCCAGGCCAATCCAAAGAGCGATGCTCCTATCGTGCTGGTGGAGCTAGACCTGGAGAAACCCCTGCGCGAGGCCATGCACGTGGCACTGCTGCACGCCGTGGTCTCCGGCATCGTACTGTTTGCCGCCTGCGGTGTGCTCTGGATCATTTTGGACCGGGTGATCACCAAGCGGGTGACCCGTATCCTCAATGAAGCGCGCGCCATTTCCCATGGCACTTCCAGCGGGCGACCACTGACCGGCGGCGACGAACTGGCCGAAATCGACCGGGCCCTGCGCGAGACTCACTCCATGATCACCGAGCAGGCGGCAGGCTTGCGTGCCCGAGAGGAACGCTACAGGCTCATGGTCGAATCCCTGCCCGCCATGGTGTATATCGCCCGCGACGGCGGCATCGATTTCATGAACTCCACCGGCCTGCGCATGCTCGGCAAGAGTTCCATCGATGAAGTCAAAGGCCGCTCGCCCTATGAGTTCATCGCCCCGCAGTACCATGAGGCGGTCAAGGAACGCATTCGGGAAGTGCTCAAGGGTCAGTTGACCGCTCCGGCCTTGGAAGAGGAACTCACCCGCGATGATGGCACTTCCTTCCATGTGGAAGCCGTCGGTTCCGCCTTCACCGATGAGCGCGGTCAGGCCCTGCAAGTCGTCATGCACGACATCTCGGAACGCAAGGCCGCCGAGGCACGCCGCGAAGCCCTGGGCCGTGAGATCACCAATGCGTCCGAGCGTGAGCAGCGCCGCATCGGCCAGGATTTGCACGACGACATCTGCCAGCGCCTCGCAGCGGTGAAGATGAACATGCAGGACCTGGAGGAAAAGCTTGCCGAGCAGGCCCCCATGCTGATGGACGATGCGGACTCCATCGTCGACCGCCTCACCGATGCCATTCGCATCACCCGTGGCTTGGCGCGCGGCCTGTCCCCCGTGGATATTGAAGCGGGCGGGCTCGGCATGGCGCTCGCCGCCTTGGTGCGCAGCTCTCGTGAGCTGCTCGGCATCGAGTGCGAGCTGGAGACTCCCGATGATCCGCCCGATCTGAAACCCCAGGAAGCCACCGAGCTCTACCGTATCGCCCAGGAGGCGATTTCCAATGCTGCCAAGCACGGCGTCGCGGGGCTGGTGCGGGTGCTTCTACGTGAAACCGAAGATGGGCTGATGCTGCGCGTGAGCAATAACGGCAGGCCCTTTGATCCCGCCAAGACCAACACCCAGGGCATGGGCCTCGCCATCATGCGCTACCGCGCGGAAAGCATCGGCGCTTCCCTTGAATTTGAGCTCCTCCCACCAGACGCATCGGTCGCCGTGCGCTGCGTGCTCCCTCTCCGCGCGGCCCACACCACGAGCGACGTTAACCCATGAAGAAAAACATTATGTCATCTGCCACCGCCATTGCCCCCGCTCCATCGTCACCCGCCGTTGGCGGGCCACGTCACCGCATCGTCGTCATCGAAGACCACACCCTCATGCGTGAAGGCCTCATCCAGCTCGTCAACAGCCAGCCCGACCTCGAAGTCGTCGCCGAAGCTGCGGACGCCGCCAAGGGCCTGGATGCCGTGCTCGCCACCAAGCCGGATGTCGCCATCATCGACATCACCCTGCCCGGTCGCAACGGCCTGGAATTGATCAAGGACATCCGCGCCCAGCGGCCCGAGCAGATTATCCTGGTCATCTCCATGCACGATGAATCCCTCTACGCAGAGCGCGCCCTCAAGGCCGGTGCCAAGGGCTACCTCATGAAGGACGCCGACCGTGGGACCTTCATCGACGCCATCCGCCGCGTAATTGAAGGCGGCTTCTATGTGAGCGAAAAGATGTCCGCTGAAATCTTTGCCTCTTTCGCTGGCAAGTCCCAGGGCACCAAGGCCGGTGTCAGCCGCCTCAGCGACCGCGAGTTCGAAATCTTTGAACTGCTCGGCCAGGGCCTCGGCACCCAGGATATCGCCCACCGCCTCGGCATCAGCCCGAAGACCGTGGAAGTGCATCGCGCCCACATCCGCGAGAAGCTCGAAATGCCCACCGGCGCCGCCGTCGTGCGCTTCGCCGTGCGCTGGATTGAGACTCGTAATCTGGGGGGTTAGTTTTCCCAATCGCCGCGCTGCCTATCACCCTCCAACGCAGGCGGCAGCACCGTCGCTTCAACGTCGATCACACCCGGCGTGGAAGGGTAATGTTGCTCCGGCACATCGGACTGCGCAGGCGCCGGCAGGAACGCCTTCACCGCCCGCCACAGGAGCAAACCGACCGGAGCGATCAAGAGGAACACGCTGGCACCGACCGCCAACAGAACGCCCACCACCACTAGACCCAAAAGCAGGAGACAGCCTAGCAATGGTGACTTGCTCTCGAACTGCATTCCAAACGGCGGGCGCGAGCCTTGCCCAGCGCCAGTCGGTTGATCTGTGGAATAATGGAACACCTTCATCTCCTGTACGCATAGCACGCGGCCAGCGCATGGACATTCGATAAGGGCGTCTTGTTTGGAATGGCAGCGAGCAGCCCAGTTGCGCCGCAACTGGAGTGCCCTGAATGTCCCGATGCCGATCCATCCACCCGCCATTCCCAGTTGCGGCGCAACTGGGCTACTTGCTCGCCACACCAACGCCAGTCCCAAATCCCAATCCCAGAAAAGCCGGAGTTCGTGGGACTGGGATTTGGGATTGGAGTCGCGAGCAGCCCAGCGCCCGAGTAGCCTAGTTGCGCCGCAACTAGGTAGCGCAAGATCAATTACACCCACTGCCGCCACACAAAGCACCACCAGTTGCGGCGCAACTGGGCTACTCATTTCCAGCTAGTGCCCGTACGCCTCCTCGCCGTGCTCGGCCAGATCTAGTCCCGTGTTCTCCTGATCCGAGTTCACCCGCAGGCCGATGGTCACAGCGATCACTTTGAGAAGCACAAAGCTCACTCCGCCAGACAACACAACGGTATAAACAGAAGCCAGCAGTTGAGTACCGAGCTGCGGCAAAATCTCAAAATCACCCGATCCCCCGGCGAAATGCTTCGACCCAAACACCGCCACCAACACCGTGCCGATGAACCCGCCCACGCCGTGCACGCCGAAGACATCCAGCGAGTCATCGTAATTGAAGCGCTTCTTCAACTTCGCGCACGCAGCCCAGCAGACCGTCGCCGAGACGGCGCCAATCACCAATGCCCCGATAGGCCCCACGCTGCCTGAGGCAGGTGTGATCGCCGCCAGCCCGGCAATCGAGCCGGTGGCAATGCCCAGCGCACTCGGCTTCCCCAGCTTGATCCATTCAATCAGCATCCACACCACCGTCGCGCTGCTGGCTGAAAGGTGAGTCACCACCAGCGTCATCGCCGCCGCGCCATTGGCCGCCAGATGACTGCCCGCATTGAAGCCAAACCAGCCCACCCACAGCATCCCCGCGCCCATGATGGTGAAGGGCAGGTTGTGCGGCGGCATCTGCGTATGAGGAAAGCCGCGCCTCGGCCCCACCATCAAACAGGCCACCAGCGCCGCCACCCCCGCCGTGATGTGCACCACGATCCCGCCCGCTAGATCAATCACGTGATGCAGCCCCAGGAATTCCCCAGCCCGGTGCCACACGCCGTAGCAGGTGGGCGCGTACACCAGCAGGCTCCAAAAGATGCTGAAGACCACGATCGCCTTGAACTTCATGCGCTCAGCAAACGCCCCGATGAACAACCCCGGCGTGATCATGAAAAACATCATCTGGTAGGCGAAGTGCAGGAGTTGCGGGATGGTCTTGCAGTCCGCCCGCACGCTCTCCGTTGTCACACCGCTGAGGAAACACTGGCTCAGTCCGCCGATGAAGCTGCCGCCGTCGCTGAAGCTCAGCGAGTAGCCGCACACCAGCCACACGAGGCTCAGGATCGCC
>JAQGPI010000644.1 GCA_028293175.1 Verrucomicrobiaceae bacterium
CCGCTCAGCTCCTACAACTTGCGCTCCTCGTTCGCTGGTGGCCAGTTCGTCAATAACATGATGAGCGCACCTTCCACCGGCGCGGGCATCCTGGCGCTGAACTCCACCTACACCCAGGCGCTTGATCTTGGCAGGATTGGTGATGGCACCTGGTTCCTTGGCTCCAGCCAGAACGGCGCAGGCCTCAACGGCACCTATGTGGGCGGCGCGGGCAAGGCTTTGACCCCCGGCGTTTCTTACACCGGCACCGGCAATACCAATCCAACCTACCGCCTCGGCGCTGGCACTCAGACGCTCTACATCGGCCTCTATCCAGGTGACGGTGCCAGTGCTCCTAATCAGTTGACCGGCGCGGCCAACCTCGTCGTCGGTTCACCGCTGGTGCGCAATGGTGCCACCATCCTTCGTAATACCGGCACCGTGGTGCTCAACACCGCCCAGAACTACACTGGCGCCACCATCGTCAACAACGGCAGCACCCTTGAGTTCCGGGGTGCCATGGCCACCAGCGGCTATGAGGTATTCGGAACGCTTATCGCAGGTGGCGTCGCTGGCATCATCGGCAGTACCCCTCTCACCGTCCGCCCAGGCGGCGCCGTCCGGTTGGACAATCAGTTCGATCTCACCGCCTTGAGCGGCGGCACTGCCATTTCCCGTCTCGGTGCCACGACGAACCTGACGCTGGACAGCGGCACTCTTTTTGCCCTCGGCAGCGTTGCGGCCGATGTGGTCGAGCAAGTCGGCACGCTTACTGTCAAGGGTGGCTCCACCTTGCAGGAGCAGTTTGTGCATCAGGGCCGCACCACTACTATCGCGCTGGCGGCCATTACCCGTGGCGTCAATCAAATCGCCGTTCCTGGTGGCAGCGCCATCGCCGGCAACAACGGCATGTTGAACATTCAGCCCACCACGGCCGGCTTCCTCGGCCTTGGTGAGCGCGTGACAGTGACTGCCGCTCCGACGATTACCAACGGCATGGTAGCCCCCTGGATGTGGAATCAACTCGACAGCCAGTTCCTGACCTATGGAGAGTTTGGCTTCACCAATGCCGGATTCAATCTCGTCAACGCAGGCGGCACCGCCGCCGCCAACATTGGAGCTGGCACAGAGCGCCTCCAGTTGCTTACCGCCGGCTTGACCCTTACAGGCTTCACTGCCGATGTTTATGCCTTGCAACAGCAGCAGAGCATCACGGGGGGCACCGTTATTCTTGAAAGCGGCGGCCTTATCGTAGCACCTAACAGCACATCTGCGGCCACCGCGCTCACCAACACCGCCGCCTTGACCTTCAGGCAGGCGGGTGCCACGGGTGAGGCTCTGATCGCGGTGAACAATGCTACTGCGAATGGCCAGACCACAACGCTGACCCAAACGGGTCTTATTACGGCTTCCAGCATCACCAAGACCGGCCTCGGCACTCTGGTGATGAATGTCGAGCTTCCCGCCTTCACCGGTAACATTGCCCTGAATGCAGGCATTCTGAACATCAAGTCCACTACCGGAGCGGGCCTCGCGTCCAATGCGGGGGGGGTTGGCAATACCATCGTGATGAATGGCTTCAACTCCACTCTTACCTTCACGGCTGGCACGACGAACGCGCTGTTCACCAACAACATCGTTATCAATCAAGGCAATGCCTTGGTGAATATCAACAGCGCGAATCAGCCCAATCAGCTGGGCAATGGCACCACGGGCGGCAACCTTACCTTTGGCGGTGCCTCCGGCGACCAGGGCCAGCGCCTCATCGGCCTGGGCGGTAACACCTTCCAAGTCAATGGCACAACGAATCTCGGCCCGGCTGGGATAGTCACCATCGACACTCAAGGCATGAACTTCACTTTGGCGGGGCCTGTCACCGGTTCAGCCACCTTGGTCAAAGCGAACGCCAACAACCTCCTGCTGGGCGTCGCCGGTGTCATTCCCACCGTGGCCAGCACCTTCACCGGCGGCATCATCTTGCAGGCAGGCACTTTGCAGGCCAATGCGGTTGGCACCGGCGCTGTCAACGGCACCGTGACCAACAGCCTGCTTGGCACCGGCCCGCTCACTCTGCTTGGCGGTCAGTTGAACCTTCGGGTTGATGGCGAAAATACCGCTACGAACCGCATTTACAGCTTCCCCTCCACAAATACCGTGACGGTGAACGGCAACGTCACCATCAATACTGACCGTGTGACCGGCAGCGGCGGCACCGTCAAGACCCTGTCCCTTCCAAGCCTTGCCATTGGTGGCCAGACTTTGACAGTGTCCAGCAGCAGCAGCTATCTTCTGCGTTTCGCCGGCGTCAACCTTGCTGGCACGCCTACCCTGACCACCAACAATGAACTGGTGCTGAGCGGCGTGGTCGATGGGGGTGCTGGCCTTGGTCTGATCAAAACAGGCACCTCCAACCTCTGGATTGATCCTACCGTGACCAGCACCTACTCCGGCGGCACCTATGTCAGCCAGGGCACTCTGCGTTTTGGTATCGCAGGTACCGTCAGCACCACAGCACAGGCGGGCACTGGCAACATCTACATCAATCCAGGTGCCGCCATCCAGCTTGAGGGTCCTGGCAACATCAATACCACGGCCAGTCAGAGGATTGACGCCCGCAGCACGCCGGCTTCGTTGGCGACGGTGCAGCTTAACACTACCATGCTCACCCAGGCGGAACTGGTGGCCCGCCTTACCACCACCTCCTCGGGCTTGCTGATTGTCCCTGCCGCCGCCAATCAGGCGCTGGATATGTCCTTGCTTGGGGACGGTACCTTCCATCTCGCCGGTGCCACCACTTACTCCGCCACGACCATGGTCGCGGGTGCGGGCAATGTGTATCGTCTGGGTGGCAACAATCAGGCTTTCACCATCACTGCCGCGAACAACAACGTGCTCACCGGTGCCACTCGTCTCCAGATCGGCGGCCTCGCGCTGACTGCTGGTGCCGCTGCCTTCACTTTCAACAACACCAACAACTACAGCGGCGGCACCACCATCTCTCGTGGCGCAACCGCCCAGTGGTCCACCAGCAATCTTAGCGCAGGCACCAATACTCCGCTGGGCAGCGGCCCGCTGGATGTCTTTGGCGGTGCTACGGTACTCACCACCGGCACAGGCGGTGCAGGCCAAAATGGCTTGTTCAACCAGGGCACCAACACAGTCACCGCCCATCCAGGAGCGACCATCACTGTGAACAATTCAGCGGCCACGGCTGCCGGTGGCCTCACCGCCAACCGCTGGGCAGGTGGCCTAGCAGGTGGTGCGCCCATCAATCTCAATGGCGCGACCTTCGCGCTTGTGGGCAACACCGCCACCTTTGCCGGAACCAGCACTGAAACCTTCACCAATTTCAGCTTCAGCAATGGGGCCCGCGTGCAGACCACGGCGACCTTCGCCGGCACCCATGATGTCATCAACGTCTCGGGCAACTTCACTCGCTCACCTGGTGCCTCCCTGGTCTTCCTGCCAACCGCAGGCAACCTCCTGGGCGCACCGATTGCCACCAGCTTGTCGCAGCAGTTCTTCGTCGCCACCGTGGGCCAGCAGCCGGTGCTGGCGAATGGCATGGCCCCTGGTTACATCGTGGACGGCACGAGCAACCAGTTCGTCACCTATGGTGCCAATGGCTTTGTTGATGCAGCTTACACGGCCGCCGCAGCGAACCTACCTGCTGGCCGCAGCTCAGGCACGGACATTGCCCAGGTGACGGGCAGCGTCACCCTCGCCGACAATCCAGTGCTCTACGCTCTCGGCTTCGCCACGGCAACAGCCACGGTCTCGAATGCGGCGGGCCAGATCAACACCATCACCCTCAGCGGCACGGGTGCCTCGGCCTCTACATTCGGCGGCCTGCTGTCGGGCAACTTCGCGGTGGTCATCAATCCGAACATCAAGTCGGGCCCCACTGGTCAAATCGAACTGCCAATTTACAACGCTGGCGCTCTTAACCTCAACGGCGACATCGCTGCTGGCGGCATCACCAAGTTCGGCGCTGGCACGCTTACTATCGGCAAAGACCAGAGCGATCTGGCTCGCGGCCTTGGCAATGGTTACAACAACGGCTGGGTCGTCAATGAAGGCCAGATCACCCTCTCCACCTTTGGCTCGCTGGGCAACGTCGGCACGGCTGCCAAGCCCAATCTCGTGAAGCTCAACGGCAGCGCTACTGGCGTCGCGCAGTTGAACCTCAACCTCAACCAGACCAACACGCTCAACGCCACCTACACCTCGGGCCGTATCATCGCGCTCGACAATGCGACCATCGCTTGGGATCCACAGGCTGATGACCGTACCCAGACGATCAACGACGTGCAGGTGCAGTCTACCGGCGGCAGCTTGCTGGATGCGCAGATGCGTTTCACCATCGGCGGTACCCGCAAGCGCAGCGTGCTTGAAACCGGCGTGCTCTCGCTGGTGAATGCTTCCGGCTTCAGTAATGGCGGCACCCAAATCAATGTCGGCTACGGCAGCAACGTTTCGGAAGGCGTCAGCACGGGCGTCTCCGTCGCCGCTCTTTCCGGCGACAACCGCCTGACCAAGTGGGGCGCAGGCACCCTCTATGTGCGTGGTGATTCCACCCTCGGCAGTATCGCCGCCGATGGCACGGCTTACACCCCCTACACCGGCGCGGTAAGCATTGAGCAGGGCGCGCTGCAAATCCTCAATCCAAAAGCACTTGGCACCGGCGCCATCACCGTGAAACGCGCTGGCACGCTGGACATCAACACTGTCGGCTACCTGGGCGGCAGCACGAGCCTCACTGGTTCGCAGAGTGTCACCTATCAGGCAGGTTCCATTGAACGCTGGTCCGCTGATGGTGCCCGTGCAGGCGCTGGCATTGTCAATCTTGGCGGGGCCACTTTGCAGATTGCCAATGACCAGAGCGTCGGTTCTGCCACCATCCTCTTGAATGGCGGCTCCATCGAAGGCTTCCTAGCCAAGGATTCCAACATCGCCGCTATCGGCCAAGGCGCGGTGTACCGCACCGTTGGTGCCGGTTACAGCTTCGTGCTCAATGGCAACTCCTTCCTCGGCCAGTCCATCTCGGGCGGCGTCAACGGCCTGGACAACGGCGTCACTCCTTCCGTTTTCGTGCCGCTTTCCGCCGCACTTACCGGCGTGCTGCTGGACATCAAAGGCAGCATCACCGGCACCGGCTCGCTGACCAAGCAGGGCTATGACACCATCACGCTTTCGGGTGCCAACTCTTACACCGGCGGTACCAATGTGAACCAGGGCTGGCTGCGTGCTGGTGCGACCAACACGATGCCTCTCACTGGCGCTCTCAGCACCACCGGCGGCGGCGTGTTCGATCTCAATGGTTTCGATCTCGCGGTCGGCAAGCTCAGCTCGCCTTCGGCTTCCAATGCCAGCGGCAGCGGCTATATCACCAACACCTCCACGCAGCTCCAGACGCTTACCGTCGGCAATGGTGGCGTGGCAGGCTCGGGCGATTCTACCTATGGCGGCGTCATCCAATACAATGTCTCCCTCAACAAAGCAGGCAGCGGTGCGTTGACCCTCACCAACGTCAACACCTACACCGGCACGACCAAGGTTTGGCAGGGCACCCTGAAGCTCGACTTCAGCCAGACCACGGCGACCACCAGCAATCTGGTCTCCGGCACCAGCGGCCTGATCCTTGGCGGCGTCACGCAGAGCTTCATTAATGGCGTCGGCGGTGCGGCACCAGTTGGTACCTTCCCTGGAGCCACGCTAAACGTGACTTCGAAAGCGAGCACCAACAACACCCAGACCTTCGCTGGTCTCACGCTCAATCCTTCGCAGTCCACCATCAGCACCACACAGGGTGCCAGCGGCAACGTACTGCTCAATCTGGGTGCCATCACCCGCAATCCCGGCGCACTCGCCAGCTTCTCGCAAGCCGGCACGGTCGGAGCTACCAATGCCATCACCACCACGACTGGCAATGACGGTGCCACCGGCATCCTCGGTGGCTGGGCCGTTACCAACATCGCTGGTGCGGTTAACTACGCGACCGTCTCCGCTGGTAACATCGTTCCATATGCTGCGTACACCGCTGCCACCACTTCCATTGTGGATGGTGCGAACACCAATGTGAACCTCACCGGCAGCACTTCCACTGCGGCTGCTGGCGCAACGATCAATACCCTGCGCGTAGGTCAGGCTGGCACCGGCACAACGGCCCTCACCCTTGCTGGCACCCTGCGTCTCGGCGTCAATGGCGGCATCCTGCTTCCGACCGGCAATCAGGCGCTCACGATCACTGGCGGCACCCTCACCGCTGGCGGCAGCGTCGCTAATGCCCCTGGTGAGATCAGCATCATCGGCACCACCAGCAGCGTCACTGCTTCCGGCAATCCAAGCCAGATCGTGATTAATTCGGCCATCGCCAACAATGGCACCGGTCCTGTCACCCTCACCGTGGGTGAGTATGCAGGCGCCATCGCCGCCTCCACTGAAGTGCTCGACCTGGAAGGCAACAACACCTACTCCGGCGGCACCTTCATCAATGGTGGCCGCGTCCGCGCTGGCACCAGCACGGCCTTTGGCACCGGTCAGGTCACCGTGCTGAATGGAGCCCAGGCCTTCTTGCTCGGCAGCACCTATACCAATGCGTTCAACATCGCGGGCTCTGGCACCACCTTCGCTACCGATTCGCCTTCCGCCCTTCGGTTGAATGGCGGCCAGACGCTCTCCGGCGCGATCAACCTGCTCGCCGATGCCATCATCTCCAATGGCAGCTCCACCGGCAACACCCTCTCCGGCAAGATCAGCGGCACCGGCGGTCTCACGCTGCTGGGCTCCGGCGGCACTGGCACTATCACCCTGTCGAACACCACGAACAACTTCACTGGCGGCGTCCGCATCGACACCGACCGACTGATGCTGGGTGCCTCCGAAGTCATTCCTCACGGCCCGGGCGCGGGCAATGTGGTGCTGGTCAGCAACACCACTTCCAGCGTCCTCGACCTGAACGGCTTCGACGAAACCATTAACGGCCTTTCCAATGAAGGTTCATTGGGCAGCTTCGTCCAGAACGGCGGCAACGGCACCAATACCCTTACCCTTGGGGCAGGGGATGCCACCGCCACTACCTCCACTGTGATTCGCAACAACTCCGGCGTCGGTACGGGCGTCGTTGCTCTGAGCAAGATCGGTGCAGGCACTCAGACCGTCACCAGCGTGAACACCTTCAGCGGAGGTCTTAACATTAAGGGCGGCACGCTCATTTCCGATGTGAATGGCAATGCACTAGGCGGTGGCTTTATCACCCTGGGTGATACCAGCGGCAGCGCCAATGCGGCCCTCCAAATGAACAACACCGGTCGCACCCTCACCAACCCTATCATCGTCGCGGCTGGCAGCACCGGTACGCGTTCGATTCAGACCTTCGGCAACGGCCAGACCTTCAACTTCAACGGTCCGGTCACTCTGAACAGCAACCTGAACCTGAACACCTTCGCTGGTCAGACCAACACCATCAACGTCAGCGGTGCCATCGCTGGTGCGGGCGGTCTGAATGTGAATGCCGCAGGCGGCGCAGTCACCCTGTCCGGTGCCAACAACTACAGCGGTGCCACGAACATCACGGCCGGTTCGCTGGTCGCGGGCTCCACGGGAAGCCTGTCTTCGAACTCCGCCTTCAGTCTTACCAATACCGCCAACACGGTGCTGAACCTGAACGGTTTCAATTCCTCCATTGGCTCGCTGTCCGGCGGTGGCACGGTGGGTGGCAATGTCGTCCTTGGTGGCGCGACCCTGACCCTCGGCAGCAACAATACCAACACCACGTTTGCGGGTGTGATCTCCGGCGGCGGCCTCACCAAAATCGGCTCCGGCGTCCAGACGCTCTCTGGCGCGAACCTCTTCACTGGTCCTACGGCGATCAATGGCGGTACCTTGCGCATCACCGGCAGCCTTGCCAACACCCCCGTCACAGTGGGCGCGCTGGGCACCCTTTCCGGCACCGGTACACTTGGCGGTCTGGTCACCCTCACGGGCGCTGGTTCGGCCATCAATCTTCAGGACAACTCCATTGGCACTCTGACCTTTGGCGCGGGCCTGACGCTGAACGACGGCAACGTGCTCTCCTTTGACATTGGTGCGCCTTCCATCTCCGACCGCCTCAACCTCAGCGGGGGTGCCTTCACCTATGGCGGCACTGGCGCTGCCACGATCAATCTGGCCAACCTTGGCGGAATGACCGCAGGCACCTACAACCTGATCACCGGTGCCAGCGGCATTGACCTCAATGCCTTCACCTTGTCGAACCCCGCCTTCGGCGGCTTCAGCCTGGAGCTGGGTGTCACCGGCGGCAACACTCTCACCTTGAGCGTCGCTCTCGGTGCCGTGTACTGGACGGGCAACGTCAACAACGTGTGGAACACCAACAACGCTGGTGTGACCAACTTCGGCAATGTCGATGGCACCATGGATGCCTCGCTGGTGCCCACCACCGCTGTGCCGGTCATCTTCTCCGCCTCTAATGTCACGACCGACATCGCTACCACCCTGGGCGCTGACGTCGGCGTGAAGACGCTGACCTTCCGGTCGCCTACCGCAGTCGCTATCGGCGGCGGCAACAAGCTGACCATCGGCACCGCCTCAGTCGGCGGTCTTACCGTTGAGGCTGGCGCAGGCGCGGTCACCATCACTGCCAACCAGATTGCGCTGGGGACCACCCAGACCTGGACCAACAGCTCCAGCAATCCTTTGACCGTTACATCCGCCATCTCCGGCAGCGGCGGGCTGACAGTGACCGGCGGGGGCACCTTCACCCTCTCTGGCAACAGCACCTTCTCCGGCGGTCTCACGCTAGGTGCGGGCTCCACGCTGAACATCAATTCCGGCGGCAACTCCACGACGAATTCGGCGATCGGCAGCGGCACCTTCACCATCAACGGTGGTGCCACGATCGACAACACCAGCGCCTCGCCGGTGACGATCCTGTCCAATAACGCGCAGAACTGGAATGGTGACTTCACCTTCACGGGCACCAAAGACCTCAACCTGGGCACCGGAGCGGTCGCCCTGGGCGGCAACCGCATCATCAAGGTCGGTGGCAGCACGCTGACGGTTGGCGGTGTCATCAGCGGCGTGGGTCGCAGCCTGACCAAGATCGGCTCCGGTACCCTGGTGCTCGGCGGTGCGAACACCTTCACGGGCGGCATGTCCATCAGTGAAGGCACCGTGCAGATCAACAACCCTGCTGGTCTCGGCACCGGCGCGGCCACCCTCGCCAATGCCGCCATCCTGGCGCTGAACATTGGTGCGAACACCTTCAGCACAGCGATCAACGGCTCGGGCACCATCAATGTGACGCCGAACGGCGAGACCCGCCTGCGCGGCAGCCTTGCGGGCTTCACCGGCACTCTCAATATTGGTGCCAATGGTGCGGCCAAGACCGACATCGACAGCTCCACCACCCTCATTAACAGCGGTGCGACGATCAACATCGCCAATGGCGGTACCCTCCTGGTGGCGAACAACGCCGGCACCGCCGATGTGGGTGCCAGCATCAATGTCAGTGGCACTGGCAACACCGAAAACCTCGGCGCGTTGCGCGTTGAAAATGGTGGCCTTATCTCCGGCATGGTGACGATGACCGGCGATACCAGCATCGGCTCGCAGACCGGCACTGGCACTATCAGTGGCATCATTGGTGAAACCGGCGGCTCCAGAAGGCTCACCAAAGTGGGCGGCGGCACCCTAGTGCTCGCAGGTGCGAATACCTTCAGCGGCAATACCACGGTCTCCGCCGGTGTGCTGGTCCTCGCCAATTCGCAGGCCTTGCAGAACAGCACGCTCGTCAGCGGCACCATCTCCTTCGCTTCCTCCGTTGCGTCGCACGCCTTCACCTTGGGCGGCCTCAGCGGCAATGCGAACCTCAGCCTTCAGGACACCGCGAGCAACGCCGTGGCCCTGACGGTGGGCAACAGCAACAACACCTCCTACAACGGTGTGTTCAGTGGTTCTGGCAGCCTGATCAAGGCGGGCCGCGGCACCCTTTCCCTGAATGGCGCTAACACCTACACTGGCACCACCACCCTGGCTGGCGGTGTACTGGCCCTCGGCAATGCGGATGCGCTGAACACGAACGCTCTTGGCGGCAACATCACCTTCGCGGGCGGTTCCCTCCAGTACAGCACCAGCAACACGCTGGATTATTCCTCCCGCATTAAGAACAGCACCGGTGCCGTGTCCCTCGATACCAACGGTCGCACGATCACCTTTGCGGGCGGCATCGACAGCAGCAACACCGGCGGCCTCATGAAGATGGGCTCCGGCAGCCTCATCCTGAACGGCTCGAACGCTTACTCCGGCACCACCACGGTGGCCGCTGGCACGCTGACGGTGAACGGAACCCTGGGTGCGACGGATGTCACCATCAATGGCGGTGCCAGGCTGAACGGCTCCGGCACCATCGGCGGTCTGGTGACCGTTCGGGGCGGTGTGCTGGCCAGCGACCAGGGCTCGATTGACCTGCGCGACAATGCCATCGGCTCCCTGAATCTGAACGGCGGCCTGACCATCGGAGGCGACGACTTCGGCGCGATCTCCCAGTTGTACTTCGATCTGGGCACCACCGGCGCGGACAGCATCAGCCTGGGTTCCAAGGAGCTGACAGCGGGTGATGGCGGCTTCGCCATCAACCTCGCGCCGCTGACCTCCGGCTTCTCCCATAGCGGCACCTTTGATCTCATTACCTTTGGCTCCACCTCCGGTCTGGTGATTGGCTCCAATGTGATCCTTGGCTCGGTGCCCGGCGGTCTCTACACCTTCGACCTTTCCTTCACCGGCACCGCTCTGCGCCTCACCGTCTCGGGCCGCGACAATCCGGACGTCTCCTATTGGACCGGTGCCTACGGCGGCGCTACCTGGGGCGGCAACAACGGCAACGCCACCACCACGCTGACCAACTGGTCCTCCGATGTTCCTGGAACGGTCTCTACCCAGCAGGTGCCGGGCAGCAACACCGATGTCATCTTCTCCGCCAACAACGGCGCGGCTCCGAACACCGTTCTGGAATCGGATTATGTGATCAATAGTATTACCCAACTCGTTGGCGCAACCGCTCCAGTGACCATCGGCGGTACCGGCCAGCTCACCATCGGTGCCGCCGCGAGTAAGGCAGGCAGCCCGCTTGGCTACACTGCGGGCACGGGCATTGTGATGAATTCCGGCGCTGGTTCGCTGACCATCAACACCACTGGCGGGGTAGCCCTTCCGGTCAGCCAGACCTGGAGGAACAATTCCGCCAACTCGCTCACCGTCACCTCCAACGTGTCCGGCCCTGGTGCTCTGACCATCGCCGGCACCGGCCTTGTGGTGCTGAATGGCAACAACTCCTACGCCGGCGGCACCACGATCAACGCCAATGCAAATGTCCAGGTCGGCAACGTCTCCGCACTCAGTTCCGGTGGCGCGGTGGTGAACGGCAGGCTTGACCTGAACGGCACGGCCTTGGCTACCGGCGCTCTCTCTGGTGCTATCGGCGGCGTGATCACCAACAGCGCCGCAGGCGCAGCCTCGATCACCTCCAACGTCGCGAGCGGCACCTCCACCTTCTCGGGCGTGATTCAGAATGGCACGGGCGTCGTCAGCCTCGTCAAGGCCGACCCAGGCACCCTGGTGCTGACCAATACCAATTCTTACACCGGCACCACCACCATCAGCACCGGCACCCTGCAACTGGGCGGCGCGGGCACGAACGGCAGCGTGGGCACCGGGGACATCATTGATGACGCCGTCCTGGCCATCAGCAACCTCACTCCACAGACCATCAACTCCGACATCTCCGGCACGGGCAGTGTGGTGATGAATGGCGACGCAGCCGTCACCCTGACTGGCAACAACACCTACATGGGTGGCACCACGGTGAACGGCAGCAGCCTCACGGTCTCCTCGCTCGGCACAGGCACGGCAACGATCGGTGCTAGCGGCATCCTTAATCTTCAGACTCCTGGCAGCGCCGCCTGGTCCAATGCCTTCACTGGCAGCGGCCTGCTCGCGGTCCAGTTCGGTACGGGCGGCAGCCAGACCACCATCGACAACTTGGGCGCCTTCACTGGCACAGTCCAGCTTTCGAACGGCGGCACCACCTCCAACAAGTTGGCCGTGGGTTCCTCCACCCTGAATGCGTCCCTCAATCTAATCATCGACAACGGCAGCCAGTTGTACATGAACGGTGCCTCCCAGACCCTTGCCAGCATCCAGGTGCGCGGCACCGGCAACACGGAAAACCGCGGTGCCATCCGCGCCGCGAGCGGCACGCTTACTTCCGCCATCTCGCTGCTCGGCAGCACCACAATCGGTGCGGAAGGCGGCACACTGGCGGGCACCATCGAAAGCGGCGCCTTCGGCACGAACACCCTTAGCATCGGTGGTGTGGCCAATGGCAATGTCACCATTGATTCTGCGATCGGCGGCGGCACCGGCATCATCGCCCTTCAGCAGCTTTCCTCCGGCATCACCCGCCTGACGGGAGCCAATACCTACACCGGCGGCACCAATGTCACCGCTGGCACCTTGCTGGTCAGCAACACCACTGGCTCGGGCACCGGCACAGGCTCTCTCAATGTCGTGGGCGTGGGTTCCACTCTGGGCGGTTCCGGCACCATCGGTGGCAGCACCCTCATCACCGGCGGCGCCATTCTTTCCCCTGGTGATCCGTTGGTGGCTGCGCGCGTACTGCACTTCAATGCGGACCTCACGCTGGATACGGGCTCCTCCTTCCTGTTCGATCTCGATGCCACCGGCAATGACAAGGTCACGGTGGCTGGTCAGTTGAAGCTGGATGCCTCCTCGCTGATCACGGTGGCGCTCAACTATATGCCCACCGGCTCCATCACCTTCGACCTGCTTGACTGGAACACTCTGTCCGTTCCGGGCAGCCTCGCGGATCGTCTCGATCTGCCAGTGCTCACCACTGACACGCTGTTCTGGGATACCACCACCTTTAATACCGATGGCAAGATCAGCCTCGTTGAACGCACGGCCAACAGCCTGCCATTCGTGCAGTTCGCCGCCAAGGAAGCCCGCCTCAAGGAAGGCTCGACTGATACGGTCCTAAATGTGGCCGTCCAGCTCGACAAGACCTCGCCCACGAATGTGGACGTGCAGGTGCCTATTTCGCTCGTGCTCACTACTGCGGTTTCAGGCGCCCCTGGCAACCTGACCTACTCGCCTACGACCGTCACCATTCCCGCCGGGCAGCGTTCGGCCACGGTGGCCATTACCGTGCACAATGATTCGTATGCGCAAGGCACGGAAAAGGCCACCTTCACCCTCGGCACTCCTGCCGGTGCCCTCAAGGGAACCAACACCACCTTCACCCTTTCGGTGGAAGACAATGACAGCGGTTCCCTCCTCGGGGATAGCTGGACCTTGCGCAATCCGTTGCCCACCAATGAGTCGCTCAAGTCCGTGACCGCATTTGGCAGCGTGCTCGCCGCCGTGGGCACCAGCGGTGCCTTGGTCACCTCCGCCGACGGTGGTGCCACCTGGACCCCCCGCTCGCTGGCCGTGAGCACCAACTTCCAGGCCATCACTTCCAACGGCACCGGACTGGTTGCCGTGGGAGATGGCGGCGCGGTGGCCACCTCTACCGATGCCATCACCTGGACCCTCCGGAACGCTGGTGGCGGCAAGTCGCTGCACGGTGTGGCCTGGAGCGGCTCACAGTTCGTCGCAGTCGGCCTGCATGGCTTCGTCTTCACCTCCGCTGATGGTGTGGACTGGACCTTCCAGAATTCGACCCAGACATCCGGCTTCATCCAAGACCTTGAATCCGTCACCGTTCAAGACGACAAGCTGGTAGCCGTCGGCAACACGGGCACCATCCTCACCTCCATGGATGGCGCGACCTGGACGCCTTCCGCCTCGGGTGTCACCGCCCGCTTGCGCAGCGTGACCTCCAAGAACGACCTGCTCGTCGCCGTCGGCGATGGCGGTGTGGTGCTCACCTCCACCAACGGCACTACCTGGATCGCACAGACCAGCAACACCGTTGCCGACCTGCAAACCGTGGATTGGAACGACACGCTGCAACTCCTCGTCACAGCAGGTGTGGGCGGCGCTCTGCTCACTTCCGCTGATGGTGCCACATGGGCCCTTGGTTCCAGCGGCGTGACTGACACGCTTGCAAGCGGCTTCAGCCTGGGCGGCGTGTCTGTTCTGGTCGGCAATGCAGGTACCATCGTTACCTCAACTGATGGCCTGGCATGGGTGAAGAAATCCTCCGGCCCGACCGAAAGCCTCCTGGCCAATGTGTGGAACGGCTCGCGCTTCATCGCCGCCGGTGCCAAGGGCCGTATCCTGACTTCGCCGCTCGGCGATGCTTGGACGCCCGCCATTTCGCCTACCAACGCCCGCCTTGCCGGTGTCGCCTTCAAGTCCGGCCAGATCGTGGCCGTGGGTGAAGCCGGAGCCCTGGTCACCTCCGCCAATGGCACCACTTGGTCCGCTGGTACCAACATCGGCACACAGAACTTGAACGGCGTCGTCTTCGCTGGTTCCAACTTCTGCGCCGTGGGCAATGCGGGCACCGTCTACAGTTCAGCGACGGGTGCCAGCGGCACCTGGACGGCCGCCTCCAATACGGACACCACCGAAAACTTGAAGTCCGTAGCCGCCAACACCGGTGGCACCACCTGGGTCGCAGTCGGTGCGAACGGCACGATCATCAGCTCCACCACTACCTCCACCAACGCTCCCAACGCTTGGACCAGAGCCGCAGTGAGCAACCTTCCAGGCCTGAATACGGTGATCTATGCCGGCACCCGCTTCATCGCTGGTGGCGACAGCGGCACCATCCTCACCTCCACCAATGGCACCAGCAACTGGGTGCGCAGAACAACCGGTGTCTCCTCCGCCATCACGGGCCTTGTCTTCACCAAGGACTACATCATCGCGGTGACAGCCGATGGGCAAGCCCTCCGCTCCAACGATACAGTCAACTGGACCAAGATCGCCACCGGCAGCGGCCAGCCCCTCGCTGGTATCGCCTGGAACCTCAACAGCGGCGGCACCAGCCGCCTTGCCGCCGTGGGTGAAAACGGCACCATCCTCACCTCTGATTTTGCCTCCCCACCTGTCCCCACTGCTTCTTTCGCCGTTACTTCCCAGACAGTGCCTGAGAACGCCGGTGTCGTGAACGTGACCGTGAATATCACGCCCCCGTTGCCCAGCGGCTCGCTGCCAGTCAATCTTTTCTTCCATGTGAACCCGGGGACCGGACCTGGTCTTGCCTCGACCGCCGATTACGCGATTTCCGCTTCACCGCTGAAAATCGTGGCTGGTCAGACTACAGCCAACGTCGCCATTACGGTAAAGAGCGACGCAAGTCCTGAGCCCAACGAGACGCTTACTGTCACCCTTGATCCGTCGTCCAACGTCACTTTGTTGAAGCAGGGCAACACCAACCAAGCGTTCACCCTCACCATCACGGACACGGTGAAGCCCGCGATTGCGCTTACTCCAACGGTGCAGGATCAGATGCTGTCGATAGGCCAGCCAGCCACCTTTGTCGCAGCTGCCACCGGCACCGATCCCAAAATTCAGTGGCTGAAGAATGCTGTGGCAGTGGTTGGTGCCACGTCCCTCACCTACAACATCCCTTCGGTTACCACCGCCAACGCTGGCAAGTACACCGTCAAGGCCACCAATGCCGCCGCCGCTTTGGGTGTCATCGCCGCCACCGCTGCTGAGCTCTCTGTGGTTGATACTACCGACAGGATTATGCCTGTGCTCAACAACTCCTCGCCGGTAATTACCGCCGTCGCGGCAGGCAATGGCCTGACCTATCAGTGGTTCAGAGTTTCGCCTCCTGGCTTCCCTGACGTGGCGCTTTCAGGCACGCATTACCTCAACCCCACCAAGGCTGCGGTCACCATCAAGCTCGTCACCGTGTCGGATGAAGGTGAGTACTACTGCAAAGTCACACAGGCCGCGACCGGCAAGACGCTGAACAGCGGCAAGTTCAATGTGCTCATTGCTGCGAAGCCTGCCGTGACCAGCGCCAGCGATACGACCATGCCGCAGTCGCTGCCTCCCGGTCGCGTGGGCACTCCGTACGGCGGCGTGAACGGCTACCAGATCAAGGTGAGCACCACCGACATCCACATGACGCCGACCAAGTTCACCGCAGCCCCTCTGCCTCCCGGCGTGAAGCTCAATGCCACCACCGGTGTGCTCAGCGGCAAACCTACGCTGGCCGGCGACTACAGGGTGGTGATCACCGCCAGCAATGCCGCTGGTGTCAGTACCACGCTGCCGTACTTCCCGGTTCACGTGGATAACTACAATCCGAAGGCGCTCGGGGCCTTTGTGGGCCTGTTTGACCGTATCGGCACCGCCACCTCGCTCACCGTTCCGGCGGATTCGACCAAGGCACTCGGCGCCCGCTTCGACCTTACCACCGTCATCAACGGCACCTTCAGCGGCAAGGTCACGGTGGGTACCACGATCTACCCCTTCACCGGCTTCACACTGGATACCACGGACGACCTGCATCCGACAGGTACCTTCTCCGTCACACGTCTGGGTAAGACACCGATCACCGGCACCTTCACCATCGACACGGCCACCGATATGATCACCAACGCCTCCATCACCGATGGCAACCTCGTGGATCCTCTCATCAAGGGCTGGCGCGCCAAGTGGACCGCTGCCATT
>JAQGPI010000070.1 GCA_028293175.1 Verrucomicrobiaceae bacterium
CGCGAAGGTGCTGGCCTACATTCGCCGGTTCGAACACGAAGTCATCCTGGTGGTGGCGAACCTTTCGCGTTTTACCCAGTGTGTGGAGCTCGATCTCTCCGCCTTTGCGGGGCAGGTGCCGGTGGAAATGTTCGGCCGCACCCGTTTTCCAGAATTAAAGCAGACGCTGACGATGATCACCCTCAGCTCCCATGCGTTCAACTGGTTCAGCCTGATGGAGACGGGTGAACCCAGCGCCGCCACCTGGTCGCCGCGAGCAATGCCACAACATGCTGAATGGAGCAGCACCCTTCTGCGCACGATCAAGCACATCATCCTGCCTGCCTACCTGCCATTGCGCCGGTGGTTTGGGGGCAAGGGGCGTGTGATGCGCGACATTGAAATCACGCAGAACGTGGCGCTTGGATGGGGCACAGCACGGCTTTTGGTGGTGGAGGCTTCATTCGCAGACGGTACCCCGGAAAGTTATCTGATGCCGCTGGCTTTTGCCCGCGGGGAGGAAGCGAAACGCTTGCAGGCTGAGTTTCCGCAGGTCGTGCTGGCGACCTTTAGCGATGATCAAATATTGTGTGATGCGTTGTATCTGCCAGAGTTTCGATCACATCTGCTTCATCTGATCACCAGCCGTCATCAGGAGACCGGATCGGTTCGCTTGGCGGGCAGTTGTGCGATTGATTTTGATGCGGAAGAGATGGCCCGTGCCCTAGTGCACACACGAGTGCTGAGCGTGGAGCAGTCCAACACCTCCGTCATCTATGGAGACCTGTGGTTCCTAAAATTCCTGCGCAAATTTGAGCAAGGCAGGCATCCGGATGTGGAGATTACTCATTTCCTTACTACGAGCACCAGCTTCTCTAATGTGCCAGCCTATGCCGGGGCGCTAGCCTTGCACACTCCCGCTGGAGAAGGCATTGCCGCCATGCTAGTGCGCAATGTCCAGCATCAGGGCGATGGCTGGACTTTCACGCTGGATGCCTTGGCACGTTTCTTTGACAGGGTATTAGAAACGCAGACCGAAACGACGCCAGCTTCTGAGGAGGAGGCGATAGGAGCCATCTATCCTGAACGGGCACGACAGTTGGGACAGATCACTGCCGAGATGCACATGGCGCTGTCCGACAGCAACCTGCCCGATTTCGAGCCGGAGGCCTTCAGTACACTTTATCAACGTTCGCTGTACCAATCCATGAGGGGTGGTTCAATGAGGGTGATCCGGCAGTTGCAGAGTCAGCGGGATAAGCTGCCTGAGTCATTGCAGGCTGACGTAGCAATGCTGGCGGATCATCACCGGGACGTGCTTGCGGTGTTTGAGCGGCTTATGGATCACCAGATTGATGCCTTGAAAATTCGCGTGCATGGCGACTTCCACCTCGGGCAGGTTTTGAACACAGGGAAGGATTTTGTGGTCATCGACTTCGAAGGCGAACCACGTCTCGCCCTTGGCGACCGACGCCTGAAACGGCCCGCACTCTGGGATGTGGCGGGAATGCTGCGCTCCTTTGATTACGCGGCGTTGGCGGCCTTGCGTCACGAACGTGAAGACGATGCCCTCCGCCTGGAACCCTGGGCGCGGAAGTGGGTAAAGGAAATGAGCCGTCATTTCCTGGAGGCTTATTTTGAAAAGGCGGCCGGTGCCTCGTTCTTGCCGAAAGATCCGGCTGATGTAAAGCTGCTGCTGGACGCCTTCCTCCTCAACAAAGCGGTATACGAGATCGGCTACGAGCTCAGCTATCGTCCGGACTTTTTGTCGATTCCTTTGCGGGCGGCGTGCCGCATGTTGGAAGAGGCACGACCTGTGCCGGAACCTGTGCCCGACGCCCCCGTTTGATTATTCATGGGAGGCGACGTTTTGTTCTTCGGGACGTGGTCCGAGGCGAAGCTTATAGGCGAGTGACATCGCGTCGTAAGGAGCGTGGACCTTGATATCGTTATCAAAGTAAACAAACACATCGCGGCTAGGCGTTATCGCTGCTCGTTTCGCGACGAGTTTGGAATGAACAGGGGTTTTCCCTTTGGACCAGCTCCGGATCTTCGCTGCCCAACGGGTCAGGGCAGCATCGCCATAGCCGCTCGCGTAGAGTTCTTCATCTCCATGCAGGCGCACATAAATGAAATCGCTTGTCTCGTCTTCCATGTAGGGCCACTTGCCTGCCGTGTCCGCCACCACCAGTCCGATATCATGCTCACGCAACAAGTTGACGAAATCCTCGCTGACGAACGAAGTGTGCCTCACCTCCAATGCGTGTCTAAGCGGGCCTGAAAACTTTGCTTTCAAACAGGCATCTCTTTTCAGATGGGAATCGTGCTTTTTAGCCAGCTGTACAGCGGCCGTCATTGTTCTCGGCAGAAGCTGGGCGAAGGTCTCAATCGTGGCCTTGTCATAGCGAAAGCTCGGCGGAAGCTGCCAAAGAAAGGGTCCTAGTTTTTCCCCTAGCGCGAGCACGCCCGAGGCAAAGAAATTGGCGAGTGGCAGCTCGACATCGCGCAGCCTTTTGATGTGGGTGATGAAGCGCCCGCCTTTGACGGAAAAAACAAAATCGGCAGGCGTCGCGTCGTACCAGGCCTGGTAGCTCTCGGGACGCTGGAGAGAATAAAAGGAGCCATTGATCTCAATGGTGCGGACCTTCCTTGAAGCGTATTCAAGCTCACGCTTGTGCGTGAGGTCCTTTGGATAAAACACACCGCGCCATGGCGAATAAGTCCACCCAGAAATGCCAATGCGTATTGCCATGGCGGTGAAGGATGCGGCGCTTTTGGCAGAGGAGCGTGCTGCTCCGTCCTGGCTGCCAATGATACGCTCCAATCAATGGTGACCGGAAAGAAGGTAGAAGATGAGCAATACGGGAAGTGGAACTCCCAGGAGCCACAGCAATGCCCAGCCGACCTTACCTTCGTTGTAATACTGTTTGAATTTAGTTTTCATAGTGGTGCACGGATACACTCGTGTTTCGCGTGGTGATCACCCCTTGGATGTGCCCGACTGATTAACATCTACGTGCGTGTAACACGGAGGTCGTCAGCTTTCATCTGATGCCTTTTTTTCATTTTCCTGCACGCGCACTGTAAAGACGCTGCGAAACCTATGGGCTACCACGCCCTCGGTATTTTATGAAAGCGGATTGTCAGACGCACCGAGAGGAGCGTGCCACGGAGCCAGTGCCTGCAGCATTGACGGTCGCTACACGTCGCCGCTTCGCTTCAACCCCTTTTAAGTGGACTTGGCACGGCTTGCCATCGTCCGAGCACTGGCCATTGCCGCTGAAGGTGGCGCTGCCAAGTAACCTCTCGATTTCATGAGTACAATTAATGTCCCTGCTATAGGCAAGCCCCTCGACCGTGTGGACGGTCACTTCAAAGTTACGGGGAAGGCCCGCCACGCGGCTGAGTTTCCGGCGAACCCTGCTTATGCAACGCTTGTGCGCAGCACTGTTTCGTCGTCAACGATTACCGGCGTTGACTCAGCCGAGGCGGAGGCGGTGCCCGGCGTATTGGGCGTTTATTCCCATTTGCAGCCCTTGCCGTGGACGGAAAACAAAGCCTTTTCAAAAGAGGAGAGTGAGCGGGGAGAATCGGCCATGAGCATCCGCCCGCTAGGCTCCGATAAGGTCTTCTACAATGGCCAGTATGTAGCCATGGTGGTGGCCGACACCTTAGAGCAGGCTCAACACGCCGCTTCGCTTGTCCGTGTGTCGTATAATGGGCTTCCGCCCCAAAAAGACATGGAGCCCACGAAGACCAGCCCATTTGTTCTGGAGCAAAACCTCGATAGAGCGGAAACGCCCAAAGCCATGAAGGATGAGCCGCTTAAACGGAAGGCGGGCAAAGGCGAGGAGGCCTTCCAGAACGCGGAAATCAAGATAGACAAGTTTTACACGACACCCTGGGAAACACACAATCCCATCGAACCGCACGCGACCATCGCCGAGTGGGAGGGCGACCGCCTCACGGTGTTCGATGCTACCCAGAGCGTGGGCGACGTGAGCAAGATGCTGACCACTGCTTTCGACATCGAGCCTGGTAAGGTCCGAGTGATCTCGAAGTTCATCGGCGGAGCCTTTGGCTGCAAAGGTCTCGCCTGGCCTCACGTGCCGCTGGCCGTGGCCGCCGCAAAAGCGGTGGGTCGGCCAGTGAAGCTTCTGATTGAACGGCACGACATGTTTACCAACCGCGACTTTCGCTCGCCCACGTTGCAGCGCGTGCAGCTCGGAGCCTCTCGGGAAGGGAAGCTGGACTCGGTGCTTCACTCCGGCTTCTCCCTGACCGCTCAGCGCGATGTATCCGTGGGACCGTTCACCGATTCCACCTCCATGATGTATGCGGTACCTAACATCTATCTTGATCAAAAAAATGTGCGCATGGATATATGCCGTCCGACCTTCATGCGCGCCCCTGGCGAGGTCACGGGCATGTACGCTCTGGAGTGCGCCATGGATGAGCTCGCGCTGGAGCTGGACATCAATCCAGTGGAGCTGCGGCTGCGCAACCATGCGGATATGGATTCGCTGAAAAAACGCCCCTTTTCCAGCAAGTCGCTGAAGCAATGCTACCAGTTGGGCGCGGAAAAATTTGGCTGGCCGCAGCAGGTGCCGAAGCCGCGCTCTGTGCGTGATGGCCGGGTGCTGGTGGGGATTGGAATGGCCGGCTCCACTTATCGGGTGAACCGCTCGCCAGCCGCGGCGAAGTTGGTGCTGAAGGCGGACGGAAGCGTGATCGCCAGCAGCGCCAGGCATGACCTGGGCACCGGCATGTACACGGTGATGTGCCAGCTGCTCGCGGAGATGCTCGGAGTGCCTATCGCGAAAATTCGGTTCGACATGGGGGACTCCACGCTGCAGCAGGCGCCCGGGGGCGGTGACTCACAGAGCGTCAGTAGCGTGGGGTCAGCAGTGAAGGCGGCGGTCGATGCCGCCCGTTTGAAGCTGATGGACTTGGTAAGAGGCGATGCCAGTTCGCCATTGGAGGGGCTCTCTTCCGGTGAGGTGGATTTTGTCGATAGCAGCTTGGTTTCGGTCCGCGATTCAACCAAAACCGACTCCATTCAAGCCATCCTCAAACGGCACAACCAGGACCAGCTCGAAGTATCAGCCGAAGCCAGCCCAGGTCCGGAGAAAAAGGAGTATGCCATGCACGCTTTTGGCGCGCACTTCTGCGAGGTGCGTGTGGACGAGGACCTGGGCACCGTGCGAGTGTCGCGCTGGACCTGTGCCCATGCTTGCGGCCGCATCATGAACGAAAAGACGGCACACAGGCAGATCCGAGGGGGAGTAGTGATGGGCATTAGGATGGCCCTGATGGAGGAGACGCATATCGACGAACGTTGGGGGCGTGTAATCACTGACAATCTGGCCGACTGCCATGTGCCCGCGCATGCGGATATCCCACACATCGACTCCTATTTTGTTGACGAAACGGAGCATCACGACAGTCCTATCGGCACCAAAGGAATTGGGGAAATCGGTATCACAGGGGTTGCCGCGGCACTGGCCAACGCCGTTCACAACGCGACAGGGATTCGCTTCCGCGACTTGCCAATGACACCGGATAAACTGATCCTCGCACGCGCATGAACTCATTCACAGAGATCATCCGCCATTGGTCTCCTGAGCGGCGGGAGCCCGTAGCTCTTGCTACCGTGGTCCGCACCACTGGCTCAACCTATCGAAAGCCCGGGGCGCGGATGTTAGTGCGCGCGGATCGGTCTTCCGCTGGGATGGTCAGCGCCGGATGCCTCGAACAGGACCTTATCGAGCGTTCCCTGCACACCCTTCGCACAGAGAAGGCGCAACTGATCACCTATGACACCCAGCGTCTGTTCGGTTGCAACGGACGGATGGAGATCTTTATCGAATGCGTGCAACCGGAGTGTCGGGACAACCTTCTTTCGGCTGTAGAGAGGGGACTTCAGCAACGACAGACCTTGGTCACTACCACCATATTCAGGGCGAATGATCTGCCATCCGTCCTGCTGTGATCGCGGGCGCT
>JAQGPI010000072.1 GCA_028293175.1 Verrucomicrobiaceae bacterium
GGTGAAATTGCGTGTGCCATAGAACCCTGTGCGGTTAGTGAGAGGCACAGAAATGATCTTTGTGGTCTCATTAGCCGCGAAGTTTAGCGTCAAGCTGCTTGGCAGCGTAAAGTCGGTGCCCGCCTCCGCCGTGCCGTCCGTGATTTCAAACGTCACATTGATCGCATTGGCGCTGCCATCACCCAGCCGTTCCGCAGTAATGGCAGCCGTCCCGGCATCCTCCTGTACAGAAACGGTGCTGGAGAGCAGCTGCACCTTGTTAACCACCGGTCCTGCAAGGAACGACACCCCTCCTGCGCTCGATATGGAGAACGCACCCAGACGTTCTGCAGTGTTGACGCCTGTGCTCGTATTGCCCGAATAGCGGAATAGGTCGAGTGCGGTACGAGTGGCACCATTGGCGAAATTCCCTTCAATACTTGTCCATTGGCTGAGTGAACCAAAATCCGATGTGCCTGCGGTTCCAACCTGATAATTGTAGCTTCCCGCCACTGGATTATTCGACTGCTTGGCAGCCTTGGCATTGCCGGTCGATTCCAGAGAGGAGTATGCATCAAGCAAACTCACAATCTCCGTGTTCGTGGCCGCACGACCTGACTGATCAAGCGCAGGATAGGCCACTGCGGAAGAACCAAAAGGCGACTGTGCACGTGAGCCGTACAAAGTAGGGTTGGCTTGATTTCGAGTGCCAAAAACACCCCATGACAGATCAGCGCGAGTCTTCCAGTTCGAACCAAAGGCGCTCGATAAGTCCGCATCAATACTGCCAAGATCAAGGATTGAACCGGCCGCCGCACCTCTAAACGCCGAGTCGTTGCCGACGTTGATAATGTAAGACGTGCCGCTTCCCTGGCCGCCGCTTGCGCGGACGCCAAGGAAAATGTCACCCGCAGCAGGCGGCGTCACCGGCGCAGCAAAAGCTGACGCGGCCAACAGCGTTGCGTGCGCAACGGCCAGAAGCACCGCTACAGTGGATTTTGTAAATTTCATGTGTGCAAAGGAGTTTATGAAGAAGCAGGCCGGCACGGACGAAGAAGACCCATGAACCGGTGCGGGCATGACGGATTGAGCACCGACGCTCCTGATCCCAGGTCGCGAGGTAATGCGCTGATTGAGCCTTCCTTTGCTGGGATCGGCCTTTTGGCGCTGGTGTTGATGCACCTCACGCCACAGTATCTCTACTGTTATGGTAGGAGAATTAGAGCTTAATCTCTACTTGTCGAGAGTGAATTAAAAAAACTTCATCCGTTCTTGATGTGAACGGATGATCTGTGGCAGTCCCGCTAATTAGCAGTTTGAATCGATGAAAGGATACGCGATGCTCGTTTGGATCTCCATGCGCTCGTTCATCGCCATCGCTTTCCTCCTGTGCATATGCCTTTCGGCACATGCTGACTGGAATCAGTTCCGGGGAAGCAACGGCGCAGGAATAGCGGAAGGAAGTGTCCCCACCAAGTGGAGTGGCACGGAGCATCTTAAATGGAAGGTACAGCTTCCAGGTCCGGGCACATCCAGTCCTATCATCGTTGGCAACAAGGTGTTTATCACATGCTGGTCAGGCTACGCTGACAGCAGCAAAGGGGACATGTCACAACTGATCCGTCATCTGGCATGCATCGACAAAGCCACCGGAAATGTACTGTGGGATCGAACCGTGCCTGCTGTCATGCCTGAAGATCCATACGAAGGCATGATCACTGAACACGGCTACGCTAGCTCCACTCCCACGAGTGACGGTAAATGGGTCTTCGTGTTTTTTGGCAAGACAGGAGTACTCGCCTTCGACATGGAGGGTAATCAGCTATGGCAAACCTCGGTGGGAACTCATTCAGATGACCGCCATTGGGGTTCCGCATCCAGCCCTGTGCTTTTCGGGGATCTGGTCATTGTGAACGCCTTGACTGAAGGTGGTGCCGTCGTGGCTCTCAACAAGGCGACAGGGAAGGAAGTTTGGAAGGCAGGCGAGGGAATACAGCTCGCCTACTCCACTCCCCTGATCACAAAACAGCAGGACATCGTGGTCTCAGTGCGAGAACAGTTATGGGGGCTGAGTCCTGACAATGGCCAGTTTCGATGGAGGGCGGTTCATAGATTAGGCAGCGACGTTTCGGCCAACGCCATTCTCGGAGACGGAACTGCCTATGTGTTTGGAGGTTCCCCTAATGCGGGGAGCGCAGCTATTAGCCAGGGCACCGCGGTGTGGCAGAGTAAAACGTCCAGCTACGTGCCTCTGCCGGTCCTCCATGAGGGCCGGTTGTATGTGATAAATGATCAAGGATTCGCCTTGTGCATCGATTCAAAAGCCGGCAGCGATATATACCGTGAACGTGTGCTAGATCGTACCGGCAAACCTCGTCGCGGCGGTGGCGGCCAGCCCTTTTATGCCTCGCCCGTGTTGAGCAATGGTCGAATCTTTTGCCCTAGCCGAAGGAACGGCACCTTCGTCATCGCGGCCAAACCAGTATTCGAGCTATTGGCCGTGAATATCTTTGAGGGTGATGAAAGCCAGTTCAATGCATCGCCAGCCGTGGATGAAAGTCGAATGTACCTTCGTTCAGACCGGTTCTTGTACTGCGTTGGCGAGTGAAAAGCCCGCAGGTGGAATCTTCTAGCGTCTTTGCGTGCACGGCCGCCGCCGAGGAGCGCAGCGTATCGGACACAAACGCTGCCATGCCTCTCCCCTGGATGGCTTTGGACCACTCAGTAAGCGTTGACGGGAGCAATCTGTCCGGCACTGGCAACCGGCGCCTCAATGGGCTCAATCTGTGGTGAAGCCTCTCCCAACCGGTTATGTGGCATCACCGAGCGTTATAAACCGTTTCGGCCAGTCGAACGTAATGCAGTGTCCACACGCCCCGAGAGCTGCTACGCCGTCTCGATTATGATTGTGGGGCTCACCGGAAACCGCCCGCAATCTCCGCCGTAGATCGTCAGCCCGCCGGTAAAATTTCCGGCTGGCACCTCACACTGGAGAATGAGCGCATCCACATCGCCTGCTGAGACCAATTCGTGCATCAGTTCGCCCTCAACAGTGGCGGACACCAGGTAGCCATAGGCTCCACAGCCGCCGCGCAAGTAGCTCAATGCCCCACGGGTGTCATGGGGATGGTTGGGAAGCAGGCCCTCGTGGATGCGGACGCCGTTAAGCAACAGCCGGAGCATCGTGGGTTGGCTGAAACTATCGGTCTGCTGGCATCCTTCGCGCCGGCCTGAGGCTTCGCAAAGGACGCGGATCTTCTTCACCTCGCCGAGGCCGGAGTCAGTCAAAGGGAACCTCCATTCGAACCGACCGTGCCCTTGTCCGTAGATCGATCCTGTCGCAAGGGCATCTTCTGGGTTGCTGCTTTTGCCCGACCATTCGGCCGCTGACGTCTCGTGCAGCTGCGCTCTAAAAATCTTCTGCGGCGATGCTTCTATGTGCGGAGGAAACCCACCATCGACGAAGAATTGCACGAAGTTTCGCGCTACCACCAAGCCATCCTCCGCTATGGCCAGCACCCACAGTGTGCAGAGCATCGTCGCCTCGGGCAGACGGAGGACGAGCCGCTCGGCAAGTTCCACACGGTACTGCGTGAATGGGATCGCTTTGACTCCGCTGACCAGCTCCTCATTCATCCAGCCAAGCGAATCAATTCCGCTCATCCTCCAGTGCAGGCTTATATTCTTTTTGGGACGGCGGGCGAAATGAGACGAGAAAATTTCCACCACGCGTTCCTCGCCCGGTTGGCAGCGCAAGATGGGCGGAGCATCAATGGGAAGCGTGTCGCCGTTATTGATGATTCGGGGGTCGTAGCCGAATTCCTTGGGCGTGCGATCATAGTTCAGGAAGCCGTTGCGTTCCCACTCCACGTCGTGCAACTCGGTGAATATGTAGGCGGACAGCTTTCCATGCAGGCGTAGTTCGTTCGTCAGGAACTTGAAGCTCCAGCTGACATCCCGATCCCCGTCCAGCGCGCCAATACCACCGTACTCGCTAGTGATCAGCGGCTGGTTGTTTTGGGTAAAACCAGGAACATAATTGAAGGTCGAACCGGCATAAGTGTTCTCCACCACCTCCCGAATATGCGCACGCGCCTCTTCGTAGTTATGAGAGTAGAAGTGCCACGAATTGATGTCCGTGCCGCCATGACCGTAGTGTTCAAGGTGGTCCCAGGCGACCACGCTCATGTCTTCAACCAACCGTGTTGGATCGAGCGATTTGGCCAGATTCCACATGGCTTCCACCCAATGATACGCGTCGCGGTTAGCCAGCTTTGTACCTGGTGCTCGTGGGGCCGTTTCCCTCCCCAACGCCGGCTGCCGCGGGTTGATCAGCTTCACAATTTCCACTTGTCCGCCGAAGCCCCAGGTCTCGTTGAAGATGCACCAGGCGATGATTGAAGGGTGGTTGAAATCGCGGGCAATGGCCGCCCTCATCATCTCCTCAAAGCGGCGCCGGCCAAGCGGTGTATCGCCACCTTCGCCAAAATTGGGGAAGTCGCACATGAGCAAGATCCCCAGCGTGTCCGCATAGTAGAGCAGGAGCGGGTCATCGATTTTAATATGGACGCGCAACATGTCGAAGCCCGCGCGCTTCGCGAAATTGATGTCGTCTATCAACACCTGGACATCGCCGGCGGTGTAAATGCCTTCCGGGTAATACGATTGATAAAGCGCGCCGCGGATATAGATAGGCTGATCATTGAAACAGAGCGCCGCAGGTGCATCCGCTTCAGCCACCGGACGGGCGGAGAGGCTGCGCATGCCAAAGTAGCCGTGGACCACGTCGCGGTGTCCCCTTTCTAACAGCGTGAGCTGCAGACGGTAGAGCTGCGGGTCGTTCGGATCCCAAAGGATTACGGGATTGAGAGGCATGGTGGCACGAGCCACCCCATGCTGAACGGCAAAGCGCTCCTCCATCTCCTCGCCAGTGGGTGTGATGACCTTCACCGCCAGTTCGCCGCCGCCCTGAGTGAAGACGGTTAATGTCGCCGCGCCAGCCACCAGATCGCTGGTGACCTGGAAGCGCTCGATGAAGTGAGGGGAACGCGGCTCAAGAAACACCGTCTGCCAGATCCCGCTCGCGGTTGAATACCAGCCCCACTGCTTGCCGACTGGCTGCTCGCGATTGTCAGCAGGATCCTCAACGCGGATCACGAGTTGTGCGCGGAGAGCGCCGTCCCGCCCTGGCTCCAGCAGGTCCGTCAGGTCGTACTCAAGAGGGGTAAAGCCGCCCTCTCGCCTGCCAGCGTGATGCCCGTTGCACCAGCAATCGGTAAAGAAGTCCGCAGCGCCGATGGTCAGGATGACGCGCTTTCCCTCCCAGTGTTCGTTGCGCGGAATCACGATGAGGCGACGATACCAGCCCACTTCGTACCGCTCCGCGCGGCGATAGTTTTCATGGTCGAGTTCCAGTGGTCGCCGATAGGCGCGCCAGGAAAAAAAGTGATCGTTTCCAGCAGCATCCCCCTCGCCCCATGCAGCCAGCGATTCCCAGCAGAATGGCACGATGATCTGCTCCGTCCATCGTGTCTCATCTGGAGCAAACCATTCTTGTCCCACGCCCAGACGATCCGGGTCAAACCGGAATTCCCAAGGGCCGTTGAGGTTCAGCCAGTCCACGCCATGGACGAAACTTCGCTGCCGGTCAGGTCGTGGATATTCCGGACGGGGAAGAAAGAGACGCGTTCGCATATTATCTCGTTCGCCGCATCTGAGCCCTCCGGTTGTCAGGCTGCGCCCCGGCCGTCCGCATGAACGAGCGGTGGAATAATAGGAGAGAACAGCCTGGCTATTGCCGCCAAGAGCGTTTCATGAACAAAACGTGACGTCCAAACACTGCAGTTCTTTCGAAAGGACGGCATGCAAATGACTTCTTTCAATTCCCTCAATGTAGCCGCCGGCCACCGTGCATCCCATCGCCCGCCGGCTTCTGGCGAAGCTTACCCCATCATCGTGCACTCTCATTTGCACTGGGACTGGGTGTGGCAGCGGCCTCAGCAATTTTTATCTCGCATGTCAGCTCGTCATCCAGTGCTGTTTGTTCAGGAGCCGACTGCAGTGCCGGACTTAACAGCGCCGCGTGCACGCGTCCGGGACGCGGAGAAACACCCCAATATCACGGTCCTAGACCTGGAATTCCCGGCATCGCTGAAGGCAAACCGCGAGGCGTGCGACGATGCCCAGTATCGGCTCGTTCGCGAAGCCCTCTCCGGTCCGCTCGGGCGCAAATTCCAACGGCCCGTTCAGTGGTTCTACGATCCGATGGCCGTCGTTCCTTTTGGTGGAAAAATGGAAGCACGTGCCGTGGTCTATGACTGCATGGACCAGTTATCCCACTTCCGCGGAGCACCTCCGGAGCTCATACGGCGCGAGCAAGAACTGCTGAAACTCGCCAACGTGGTGTTTGCCGGCGGTCCCAAGATTCACAATGCAAAGAGCCCGTATAATCCTAATTGCCACTGCTACGGCTGCGGCGTGGACGTCGAGCACTTTGGCCGCGCCGCCGCTGCATCGACCACCATTCCCGAGGACCTTCAAGCGCTACCTGGTCCGCGCCTTGGCTACTTTGGTGTCGTCGATGAACGGATGGATTATGAACTCGTCGCGGCTCTTGCCGATGCCCACCCTGAATGGAGTGTGGTCATTATCGGCCCGTGGACAAAGGTCGATCCCGCGACTTTTCCGCAACGCGCCAATCTCCACTGGCTGGGTGGACGCGACTATCAGCAACTGCCGAATTACGTGAAGGGGCTGGACGTTTGCTTGATGCCTTTCGCCATCAACGAGGCAACCGAGTTCATCAATCCCACCAAGGCTCTGGAGTACATGGCTGCGGCGCGCCCGATTGTTTCGACACCGATTGAAGATGTGGTGCTGCAGTTCTCCGACATCGTACACGTGGCACATGATCATCAAGGATTTATCCAAGCGTGCGAGGAGGCCATACAGCGCCCTGATTTCCAAAGAACCAATCGCGGGCGGGAACGGGCGAGTATGAACTCGTGGGAGGCGATTGTGGCTCGCCTGGAAGGCCACATCGCTGAGGCACTCGAAAGCCAGCGCCACTCCAACCTGTTTGCTGCATGAAGAAGCGAAACGGATTTGATTACTTGGTCGTCGGCGCAGGCTTTGCTGGCTGCGTGATTGCGGAGCGGCTCGCGAGGGGCTCAGGCAAACGGGTGCTCGTGGTGGACAAGCGTGCCCATATCGGAGGCAACGCCTATGACCACTACGACGACGCGGGCGTGCTCGTGCATCGCTATGGCCCGCACATTTTTCACACGAACTCCCGCGAAGTATTCGAATACTTGTCGCAATTTACGGCTTGGCGGAACTACGAGCATCGGGTGCTCGCCAGCGTAGACGGGCAGCTTGTGCCCATGCCAATCAATCTCGACACGATTAACATGCTTTATGGCATGAAGCTTAGCTCCCGCGAGGCGGAAGCATTTCTTGAATCGCTTGCCGAGCCACGAGAGACGATTCGAACGTCCGAAGATGCGGTCGTCAGTAAGATCGGCAAAGATCTCTACGCCAAGTTTTTCCGTGGCTACACGCGGAAACAATGGGGCATTGATCCGAGCGAACTTGATGCGTCAGTCGCCGCCCGCGTGCCGATCCGCACCAATCGCGATGACCGCTATTTTACTGACAGCTATCAGTCCATGCCGCGCCATGGCTTCACCCGCATGTTCGAAAAAATGCTCGACCACGAAAACATCCAGGTCCTTCTACAGACCGATTATCGCGACATTGCCGACCTCATTCCCTTCGGCGAGATGATTTACACCGGGCCTGTGGATGAATTCTTCGACTGCCGCTTTGGCAAGCTGCCGTATCGCTCGCTTGAATTCCTGCACCAGACCCATGACACGGAGCGCTTTCAGCCTGCCGCAGTGATCAATTACCCGAACGAGCATCCGTTCACGCGCGTCACAGAATTCAAGTATCTTACCGGGCAGACGCATTCGAAGACGAGCATCGTCTATGAATTCCCGCAGGCCACGGGGGACCCCTACTATCCGATTCCGCGCCCCGAAAACGCCGCTCTCTACAGCCAATACCAGGCACTGGCAAAAGCCACTCCTGGCGTGCATTTTGTTGGCCGCCTCGCAACGTATCGTTACTACAACATGGATCAAGTGGTGGCCCAGGCACTCACAACTTACAAGCACCTCGCCCAGGCGGACAAGGCGTCCGTCGGCATGAATGGGATAAACGGCCGCTCACCCACAGTTATGCCTACTGTCTAGCTGTCAGCGTGCGCCATCTGAGGCCCTGGTGATGAAGGGAGTAGCATCTAGACCGGTCTCACACCGGAAACTGACGGCGAGTTGTTCGGCGGCGGCTGTCGCTAGTTCAGCCTGTACAAGCACGATAGCAGAGCCGCCGAAGCCGCCGCCGGTGAGGCGCGCTCCGAGCACTCCAGGGAGAGCTCGGGCCAACTCCGTAAGCCGGTCCAATAGCGGTGTGCTGTTTTCAAAATTCACCCGGGAACTTTCATGCGAAGCGTTCATGAGAGCGCCCAGTGCTGCCCCATCGCTGCGCCGCAGCGCCTGAACGGCGGTGGCCACCCGTTCGTTTTCGCCTGTCACATGGGCCGCGCGGCGGCGGAGCAGCAAGTCGAGGGACACACTGGCGTTTTCCAGGCCGGCGGAGGAAACTTCGCGCAGACTGGAGACCCCGAGGGCCTGGGCGGCGGCCAAGCATTGCTCCCGACGGGTGCTATACTCGCCCGCGACCAAGGCGTGCGCAGCCCCTGAGCTGGCGATGATGAGAGCGAACTCTGGCGGGAGCGGCACGGTTTGAATGGCTTCGTTTTGGCAATCCAGGAAGACGGCGTGATCCGCTCGGCCGAAGACACAGGTGGCTTGATCAAGCAGACCCGAGGGCACCCCGACGAAGACGTTTTCGGCGCGGTGGCAGAGCTTTGCGAGCGCCAGTGGAGGGATGTGGAGATCGTGCAGCTTCATCAAAAGCAGCGCTGTCGCTACCTCCACAGCGGCGGAACTAGAAAGGCCGCCGCCCATGGGCAAGTCCCCTGAAAGCTCGAGTTCAAACCCTTGCAGGCGATGGCCCGCCGCGATCAATTCGTTCACCACGCCCAACGGGTAATTGACCCACGGTGCCTCTGTTGACGGCGCAATGTCAGCCAGCAAAAGCTCATGGCGTCGCCCAAGTATTTGCGAGGACAGCACCACCCGTCCGTCCGTACGCAGCGTTCCATGAGCGGTGAGCCCGCGATCAATGGCCGCCGCGAGTACGAGACCTTGATTGTAGTCCGTGTGGTTGCCAAGCAGCTCTACGCGACCTGGGGCGTAAGCGGTTGCAGTCTTCATTAAGATAGTACGGGCACAGTTTTCTCGCGGGGCGGGGAAGGACGGGCGTTCGCGCGGTCCTCGAAGTACCGATGCAAAGCCCCTTCCCACCCGCCTAGCAGTTGCCCTCGTTCGCTCGCTAGCGCGCTGTAGAGCGGGCGCGGAGCGGCAAGCTTAAGCTCTGCGAGGCTGACGCCACGCACGAGGTCGGCGTCAAAGCCGGCGATGCGCCCGGCAGCCCGCGCCAGTTCGGCCCACGACACCGCACCGACGTTCGCGAGATGCCAGCAGCCCGTCTCTCGATCAATGAGCAAATCCAGCGCGCTATGCACAAGGTCAGGGATATAGGTGGGCGACATATGCACATCGTTGGCGGCTGCGACCGTCTCACCAGAGGCGAGGCGGTTGACCGTTTGGGCAATGAAGTTAAAGCTGTCCCACGGTCCGAAGAACGCACTGGTGCGAACGACCAGCGCGCGTGGGCACTGGGTGAGCACTGCTTCTTCCGCGGCGGCCTTGCTTCGGCCATAGGCGTTGAGCGGATGAGCAGCATCGCTTTCCACATAAGCGACGTTTTTCGATCCATCAAAAACAAGATCGGAGGAGAAGGTGAGCAGAGCCACCTCGGCCGCCTCACAAGCGCTGGCCAGTACCAGGGGACCAGCGGTGTTCTCGCGGAAGCAGCGATCTGTGTCACTTTCCGCGTCGTCCACTCGCACATAACCCGCGGCATTAATCACGGCCCAGGGCTGAAAGGCCGCGATGGCACTGCGGACGGCCTGCGGATCTGCAATGTCCATCTCCCTGCGATTGAGCAAACGATAGGGCAGCCCGCGCAGCCGGCACAGGCGGGCAACAGCTTGGCCGAGCGTGCCATTTGCACCCGTGATCAAAAGGACAGGCGCGCCGCGGCTTGCCCGTGGAGCATAGGTTCCCAACGGTGCGCCGGCTAGGGCTTCATCGTTGGCTAAGCGGATCCGGCGACGCCACCAGCCGGGCTCACGGAGCAGAGGATGCCTGCTGGCACCCCATGTGGTGAGTTCGCGAAGGCAGCCCGCGACCGCAGTCTCGCGAGGATGCGGCCCCCGCAAGTCGAAGGCACCAGACTCATAGTGGCCATCAGACCGTGTAAGCAGGGAATTCCAGTCGTACGCTCCGCAGATCGACCAAGCGGTCACTGCCGTCACCGGCACTTGTTCGCCCCGGAGCGCCTGCGCAGCGTTCCACATTTCTAGCAGCCACCGCATTTGCTCTTCGCGCGTGCAACCGAGATGCGCCTCCGTCACGGCCAGCGGAATTCTAAACCGTTCCCACGCTTCTCGGAGCAGGTCGCGCGGCTCGCAAAAGCCACCGGCCCCCACGCGCACTGCGGCAACATCAGCGTAGGTGTGGCGACCGTTTCCGCCAATCTCGTGAGAAGCATAACGCTCGGTCTCTTCATCGAGAAAACGGGCGCTGGTCAGGTAGTGGTTAATGCCAAGCAGGTCCGGCGGACAAGGCTGGCTCAGCACGTCCATGAGTTCTTCGTCCTTAATCCCGGCCTTCCGAAGGTACGTCCAAACCTGGCTGGCGGGATCGAGCTGGCCGCAAAGCAAATCGAACGACAGCCACCGGCGTTCGTTTTCAAACTCCGCCTGATAGGCGAGCCCGGGCGTGCTCAGCGTGCAGCCGAGGTCTTCTGTTTGCACAAGCAGCGCCGCCGGATTCACCGCGCGGATGGCCTTCATGGCGGCGGCGACTCCGCGCACCTGATTGAGCAGAGCGCGTATGAATACCTTGTCGTGGCGCCCATGTGGAAACCATAGCCCGTAAAGCCCGCTGAACCGAGCCGTCGTCAAAGGCTCATTCACGGGCGTGAACGCTTCGACCCAAGGATAGCGCTCAGCGATAGCGCGCGCGTAATCAGCGAGCAGCGCGGGGAAGCGCGGATCGACCAAACTCGTAAAGCGCGGCCCGCTGCCATGGTGCACCAGCCCCACGATTGGCCGTATTCCCAAAGTTTGTATCCGCTGCATTTGCGCGTCTGCGAACGTCCAGTCGATGTCACCAGAAGCATTTGGCATAAGCTCCTCCCAGAGAAGCGGGAAGCGAATTGTCCGGATGCCAAGCGCCGCGATGCGATCTAGATCAGCTAGTCTTTCTAGCTGCGATCGCTGTGCAAGCTGGCTATGAAACTCGTCGCCGATCCGATTGACCGTGCATTCGCAGCCGCCCCACAATTCCAAGTTTTCGCTGACAAAGATAGAAGTCATCGAAAATGATTCGTTCTCCACAACTTCCCGGCCATCAGTGGAATGGATGAGTATCACATAAGGGCGCTCATAGAGGTGGGCCGAAACGCATTAAATAGACCAGTCAAACAACTGCTATTCTAGCGATACATCATGTTCTCCATCCCGTCTCGTCCGCTGGCATGATTGCTGATTCTTCGCGTGAATTTGTCGGAAATCGTGGATCAGCCAGCTATATTTCATTGCGTTCAGGGCGGCAGACAGTTGGCACGGCTTGGCTGCCACCAAGCCCTCTTTGTGATGCTTTAGTAATCATAGAGGACCCTTCAAAGAGGTCACGGTTAAGCGCCCAAAAATAGGCAGCACCACAGACGGCATGTGCGAGCAAGCAGGGTATGAGGAGGAGCATAAAGCCAGTTCGCATCGCGTTTGGAACGTGCGTCCTTAAATTAGCATGACAAAGATGTAATGATTTTAGCATGCCCGCACTCTTCTCTCTTCTGCTGTGGGCGATGTTTAGCAACTCGGCCGTAAGTGTCGATAAACGCTCTAATTCCTTTGTTTACCTGTGCCTTGTGAACCTGGAGAACAGGCCTTTGATGCTTCTCAGCAAACTGAATTGTGGAGCCTCCTTACCTTTTGACAACGGTCCGGATAAACTTCTGCACGCGGGCCCCCTTGCCCTCCGCGACATAGACCGAGCCGT
>JAQGPI010000085.1 GCA_028293175.1 Verrucomicrobiaceae bacterium
GCGTGGGCATGTATAGTAATCTGACGCAGACCGTCACCATCAGCACCGCCAACGTGGCCACTCTTCCTCCCACCGTTCCTGGTAATCCCGCCAATGTGCGCATTGCCAAGATCGATGCCACAAAAGGCACCTTCACTGGCAGTTTCACAATCAAGGACGCGAATCCCTTCAACGCTGCTCAGCCGCAGGTAGCGCGGACAGTGACTTTCAACGGGGTGTTTTTGCAAGGCAGCCATAATCTGGGCACCGGCTACTTCCTCCTGCCCGCCATTTCCGGCCCGCCCGCCAATGTGACTACCTCGCCACAGACCAGCGGACAGGTGCGAATCACCCCCAACTCCTGAAAATCCGACTGGATCGCACTGGATCCGACCCAATAATTCGCCACAACGAACAGATATCAGTCCCCGTACCTTTTCCTTTGAAAAACGCACGCCTAGTGCCTCATTCCGCCCCGCTTATGAAACCCATGATCCAGTGTCTCGCTATCGTCGCTGCCGGCCTTGTTGGCTTCACCGCGCATCTCAACGCTCAGGAGGCCAAACCGGCCGAAACCAAACCAGCAACCCCCCCAGCCACGGCCAAAGTGAAAATCACCCTCGAAACCTCCAAAGGTAACATCGAACTGGAACTGGATGGCGGGAAAGCGCCGGTCTCCACCGCCAATTTCGTCAGCTATGCCAAAAAGGGCCAGTACACGGACAGCATTTTCCACCGTGTGATCCCCGGTTTCATGATCCAGGGCGGCGGTTTCACTGCTGACATGGTGCAGAAGCCCACGGATGCCCCGATCAAGAATGAAGCGAGCAACGGCCTGACGAATGACCGTGGCACCATTTCGATGGCTCGTACCGGCAATCCCGACAGCGCCACCTGCCAGTTCTTCATCAACTTGGTCGACAACAAGGGCTTGGACCGACCTAATCCAGATGGTCATGGCTACGCCGTCTTCGGCAAAGTGGTCAAGGGCATGGACATCGTTGATGCCATCGCCGCCGCTCCGACGGGCGTGAAAAACGGCATGCGCGACGTCCCTACCGACACAATCTCGATCAAGAGCGCCAAGGTAGCAGAGTAACCCCTGGTCACTTCTCCAAACCGGTGCTCCCGTTCAGGGCACCGGTTTTTTGTTGTCTGCAATCCTCGTCAGGTGGCGTAAGAATGGAGAACCATGCGCCGCGCCATCCTCATCTCGTGTCTCGTTGCGCCGCCGCTCGCGGTTGCCGCAGGCTGGCTGTGGATAGGTGCCTGGGCTTTACTACTGCTAGTGCCGCCGGTGGGACTGTACCTTTGGGCCACCCTCAACCGCCGCTGCCAATGGTGGGGTCCGGTATTGAACAGCTTCCCCACCCGCCATCGCGAAGTGCTGCTCACCTTCGATGACGGTCCAGACCCCATCGAGACGCCGCTCGTACTGGACCGCCTAGACGCCGAGCAAGCCAAGGGCCTCTTCTTCATCACCGGTGCCCGCGCCTGTGAGCATCCCGAGCTGGTGCAAGAAATCGTAGCACGGGGCCATGGCATCGGCCTTCACGCCATGAACTACGATCCCGCCACCTTCTGGCGCCTACCGCCCGCCGCACTGGAGCTGGAGGTAACCCATTGCGTGACCGCCCTTCGCCGCATTCTACCGGAAGGCTACGAGCTTCGCTGGTTCCGTGCTCCAGGAGGTCGTCGCAATCACTGGCTGGATTCCATAGTCGCCCACGAAGGCCTTACCTTGATGGGATGCTCCGCACGCGATGATGGCAATAGGCTGCTCGACTTCGATGCCACGGTGATCCGTCTTCGGCGCGACATCGATTCAGGCGGCCTCGTCTGTCTGCACCACGGTCAGACCGACAGCACGGGCGAACGAACCCTGATCCCACTGGTGGAAGAACTTCTCTTCTGGCTGCGCGGACAGGGTTACAAACTCGGCGAGTAACAAGCCTACTGATTCGCAGGCACGATACGCCGCGCATTGTGCGGATGACCAGGGCCGTCCACACGCTCAGGAAAGGTCATCCATTCCCGCACTTCTGGACTATCGATCGCCTTATCCACCACGTCCTGTAGCACCCGGGAGGAGAGGTCGCGCAGCACCGGCACCGGATCGCCCTCACCGGGCAAGTAGTTGCCCGCCTGGCGCTCCGCCTCATACGTATGACGGTACAGCACCCGGTTCGAGGCCGTATCCACCAGATCCACCCGCATCTTCGCATAGGCGTAAGGCCGCGAGAGCAACTGGCAGTAAAACTCCTCGATATTCCCTTCGAAAACAAAGCGTGCGCGCGGAGGCACCGCCATCATTCCGCGTGAATCCAGCCCATGCAGGAAGGCATTGCGCACCGCCTCATCAGCCGGCACCCGCAGATACACACGCTCGAACGGCGTGCCGATAGGGGTCTTCACCGTCCCCAGCAGCCTCGGGTCTTCCTGATCCCGCTTGTCCTTGAACACACCCACCCCCACCACCGGCGGACCGCTGCGCTGCGACGAAGCATTGGCAACGTAATCAAGGCTGACCTCCGTGGAAAGGCAGCCCGAAAGCAGCATCGCGGAGAACGAAACGAGGGAACAAGCAAGAATCCGGTGGCGCATAGAGGAGGATGTTTACGCCGCGCATCGCACGGAATCAACCCCGCTGCGCAGCTATACTAGAGACAAGGACGGACGAGAACGTTCAATATTCATGCGTTTTCTTCTTTGTGGACTCCTCAAAGGCAACGTGATTTGTAGCTGGCCAATTGATGTGTGGCAGGCTTTCCCGACCCTGCCGGTCTTGAAAACCGGCACCCATTTTCACCCGATTGTTTTTAGGCAGGAAACTTGCCTGAAAGCCTCTAGAGTTGTTCACTGAATCAATGAGCAGTCTTCGCGGCGAAGAAGCACTAAAGGATGGACTGTCGTTCGAGTTTACTTGGACGGCACGGCATCTGCTTGAAGTCATGGAGGAGCGTGCCCAGGCCATTACGCTGGGGGGCTTGCCGGGCGAGAGTGGTGTGGATTTCCGCCTCCATTTTGAGGACCACGAAGAGCATCACCAAGTTAAGCGTGCATTTGGATCGAAAGGCGATTGGACGCTCGCTGCACTGGATTCAGAAAAAGTTTTGCCAGACTTCAAACAGCGACTCGTTGATCCAAAGGTCCACTGTTACATGGTTTCCGGCATTCCCGCAGTGCAACTGGGTTATTTAGCCAACAGAGCAAGGAAAAGTGTCGATTTCAGCACCTTCGAATCTGACTACCTCACCAGCGAATATCCCGAGTGGTTTAATGGGCTAGTCCAACGCTGGGGGCTACCGCGCGAAGAATGCTGGCTAAGGCTGCAACGCGTTTATACCCGCCCCTTTGACGAGCGTGACCAAGA
>JAQGPI010000137.1 GCA_028293175.1 Verrucomicrobiaceae bacterium
TGACCGATCCCACCATTCCTTCCGGCGTGCTGGCCACCTGGGATAGCAAGGCGGACAAATGGACGGTGGTGCGGCGCAACCAGTTTACCGAGGTGACCGGCCCGGGCGGTATCGAAGGCAATGCGCATCCCGAAAAAGAGCCCATCTGGAGCATCGGCTGGGATCATCGCTCGCTGATCCTGATGATGCTGGATGGCGGTGAATGGCATGCATTCCGCCTGCCCAAGGCCAGCCATTGCTACGATGGCGCGCATGGCTGGAACACCGAATGGCCGCGCATCCGTGAGATCGGCGAGGGAGACGACTGGCTCATGACGATGCACGGCATGTTCTGGCATTTCCCGCGCGGCTTCAGCACCGGGCACACGGCGGGCATCTCGCCGCGCTCGACTTACCTGAAGGTGGTGGGCGACTTCTGCCGCTGGGGCGATTACGTTGTACTAGGGTGCGATGACACGGCGAAGAGTGAGTTCCTCAACAAGTCGAAGTTGAAGGGGCCTATCCTTGGGCCAGGCCAGTCGCAATCCAATCTTCGGTTAGTGAAACCTGCCCGGCTTGATCAGTTTGGCCCTTCGCTGGGTCGTGGTGCGGTGTGGGAGCATGACAAGGTGAAGGCGGGCGAGTGGAGCGATCCGTACCTGTTCTCCGGCTTCGCCCGGCGCGGGTTGCATTTGGCGCACACCGCGAAGACAACGGTGACCTTTGCGTTCGAGACCGATGCGGGGGACGGACAGTGGAAGAAGCTTCGCGAAGTGGCCGTGCCTGCCGGTGAATCTTCCTGGGTTGCATTTGGCCCTGAAGACAAAGGGGCTTGGATTCGGCTCAAGGCTGACCACGATCTTAGCGATGTCATGGCCGTGTTCCAGTACTCGGCGAACGACTCGCGGACGAGTGAAAGCGATCCCATGTTTGCAGGGCTGGCCACGGTTGGCGGCAAAGACTTCATGGGCGGCGTAGTGCGCGCTCGTGGCGACAACAAGCGCTCTCTGGCTCTTGCCTCCACCACTATGAGCGAAGGCAGCGCCACATCGAGCGGCTACTATGAACTCAACGCTAAGCTGGAATTGCAGAAGGTGGATGATCCCGCTGCCGAGACCTACACGCGCAAAGCTGCTGTTGTGCCCCCTGGCGTCATCACTGCCGATGCGGCCAGTGTCCTGGTAGTGGATGACCATGGCCGTCGCTGGCGCCTGCCTAAGACGGATGCAGCCTACGACAAACAAGGCCCGGTGCCGCTGCGCGTGGACCGCGAGGTGAGCACGGAGCGCGATCTGTTCAATGCCCATGGCACCTTCTATGAATTGCCAGCGGACAATGCCGGAGGCTTCGCCAAGGTACGGCCGGTGAGTTCGCATCATCTGCAACTGCACGACTACTGCTCGTATCGAGGCCTCTTGATTATGACGGGCGTGGCAGCCGATGCGCCGAAGAGCAACGCGCATGTCATTCGTTCTGACGATGGCAAGGCGGCGGTGTGGGCGGGTGCGATTGATGACCTGTGGAGCCTGGGCAAGGCGGTGGGCCATGGCGGCCCCTGGGCGGATACGGTGGTGGTGCAGGACACGCCGAGTGATGCCTATTTGATGATGGGGTATGACAAGAAAAGTATCACACTGTCGCAGCAATCCACGGGCACGGTGAAGTTTACAGTGCAGGTGGACCTCACCGGCATGGGCGACTGGGCCACGTACAAGACGTTTGATGTGAAGCCGGGCGCAACGGTGGAGGAAAGCTTCCCCGCAGGCTATCAGGCCTACTGGCTGCGGGTGGTAGCGCACAAGACCTGCACGGCCACGGCGCAGTTGCGGTACGAGTGATGCTCGACACGAAAAACGGGCTGCCATCATTAATGGCAGCCCGTTGCTTGAATGGTTGAACGAAGCGCGACTAGGAGTTCTCGGCCAGGTCCTTCATCTTCTTCGTCTCACGGGCGCGCAGGCTGCTGTCCAGGATGCGCTTGCGCAGGCGGATGTTCTTCGGCGTGCATTCCACCAGTTCATCGCCCTGAATGTATTCAATGGCGCGCTCCAGGCTGAAGCGGACCGGCGGAGTGAGGGCGATGCCTTTGTCGGCACCGGTGGTACGGAAGTTGGTGAGCTGCTTGGCGCGGCAGGGGTTCACAGGCAGATCGTCCGTACGAGGATTTTCGCCGATGAGCATACCATCATACACCGCATCGCCAGGGCCTACGAAGAGCTTGCCGCGCACCTGGATGGTATCCAGGGCATAGCCGGTGGCTTCGCCGGTTTCCGTGCTCACCAGGGTGCCGGTGGTGCGGGTCTGCATGATGCCGCAATGCGGGCCATACTCCTTGAAAAGGTGGCTGAAGATACCGTGACCGCTGGTAAGGTTCATCAGTTCGAATTCGAAGCCGATGATGCCACGGGTGGGGATGGTGCAGACGATGGTGGTGCTGTGGGCGTGCGGCTTGATGTCATCAATGCGGCCCTTACGGGCGGCGATGCGCTTCATGATGCCGCCCAGGTATTCCTCGGGGGACTCTACCCACATGGTTTCAAAGGGCTCCTGGATGCGGCCCTGGTCATCCTTCTTGGTGATGGCCATGGGACGGGAAACGCAGACTTCGTAGCCTTCGCGGCGCATCTGCTCCACGAGCACGGCGATCTGCATGGCACCACGGGCGGCGACGGAGAAGATACCGGCGAGGTCGGTGTCATTCACCTGCAAGGCGACGTTGGCCTTGGCTTCCTTCATGAGACGGTCACGAATCTTGCGGGAGGTGACGTGATCGCCTTCCCGACCGCCGAGCGGGCTGTCGTTCACGGAGATCTGCATCTCGATGGTCGGCGGATCGATGGCCATGAAAGGCAGGGCGGGGGAATCGGCGGAGCCGCCAACGGTCTGGCCGATGTCGGCATCTTCGAAACCTGCAATGCCGACGATGTCGCCTGCGGTGCCTTCGGAGGTATCGGTGGAAGCGAGGCCGGTGTACTGGAAGACTTTGGTGACCTTCAGCGGCTTGGCGGCTTCGTCCGGGGTGCGGCCCAGGAGGTACACGCGGTCGCCCATCTTCACCTTGCCACGACCGATCTTGCCCACGGCCACACGGCCCACGAAGTTATCCCAGTCGATGTTGGAGATCAGCATCTGGAAGTCGCCTTCCTCCTCGGCCTTGGGCGCGGGGATGAATTCTTTGATCTTGTCGAGCATGTGGGTCATGCTCATTTGTTCGCCGGTGGGGGTGTCGCTCACCCAGCCAGCGCGGGCGCTGCCGTAGATGAAGGGGGCGTTGAACTGTTCATCGGTGGCTTCCAGTTCCAGGAAGAGTTCCAGCACCTGGTCCTTCACCTTCTCAGGATCAATGTTCGGGCGGTCCATCTTGTTGACGAACACCACGGGGTGCAGGCCCTGGGCCAGTGCCTTCTTCAACACGAATCGAGTCTGTGCCTGCGGGCCTTCATAGGCATCCACAACGAGCAGCACGCCGTCCACCATCTTCATCACGCGCTCCACTTCGCCGCCGAAGTCAGCATGGCCGGGGGTATCAACGATGTTGATGATGTAATCGCCGTAGTGAACGCCGGTGTTCTTGGCCTTGATGGTGATGCCCTTTTCACGCTCCAGGTCCATGCTGTCCATGGCACGTTCGGTGGTGGCCTGGTTTTCACGATAGGTGCCACCTGCTTTGAGCAGATTGTCGACGAGAGTCGTCTTCCCATGGTCAACGTGGGCAATGATGGCGAGGTTGCGGATCTTCTGGGGACTGGGCATAAAGGGGGGCGGATAGTACTTTCACCCGGCGAATGCGCAACCCTGGGTTTTGGGGCGAAATAGTTTCACAGGGTGGAAAGAAGCAGTTTTTGGGCAAATGGGTGAAATCCTCCCCCGTGTGAGGTGGAAAAACGACAAGAAAGGCGCAATCAGCAGCCGAAAGCCGCCGATTGCGCCTGATATATTCACGCTCCTCACAAACCTACAGTTCGTGTTTTCAGAGGAATTCGATGAACGAGGTGTCAGTTAGTGTTTTCCATCGTATCGCAGTCCTGCCCGGAGGGCAGCCCTTGAGTAGCCGTGGGTGATGGCGAGCCTCGGCGAGCCAAACCCACGGATGATCCAGTCTGTGAACCAACCGCGAAGTGGTTGCCCCATCACCTTGCGCGACCTTTGCGACAAGTGATGGGCCTACCGCTTCGCGGTAGGAAGATCTCGCCTACCAACCGTGGGTTCACTCGCCGAGGCTCGCATCACCCACGGCTACTCTCGGGCTGCCCTCCGGGCAGGACTGCGATGCGATGGGTGATAATGCGCGCGAGTATAGAAGAGTGGGAAGGGCTTAGGCCTTGGGGGCCTTATGCACATCGTGGCAGGCCTTGCAGTTCACGGCCTTTTTATAGTCCCCGGTGCCCTTGGGGTTTTTGGCCTGGATTTCCTTCACGGCAACGATCAGCGCATCGCACTTCTGTTTCCAGCTTGCGGTGGTGCCCTTCGCTGGCTTGGCAGCGCTCATGTCCTGATAGGCCTTGAGGATGTCGGCCAGGTCTTTGGGAGAGGCCGTACCGGCAGCGACGGCCTTGCACGGAGCGGTCTCGCCCTTGTGATAAGTTTTCATGGCTTCAGCAATCACGCCCTCGGCTGCGGAGGCGATCATGGCGGAGGCAAGGAGGCAGGTGATGCCGACGAGGAGGGTGCGTTTCATGGATGTCTGGAGTCGTGGGGCTATGGTTAGATCAATGGATGGGAGCAGCGAGTGAGCCAATTTAAAGGCGCAAAAACTATGAGGAGCGCCGCTGAATGGCAATCACAAAAGTCTTGCCGGTGCTCAAGGCATCAACGTTGGGTCCCAGAAGTTGCCGGTCATGATGAGCAGGCACTGGAGGTTAATGCTGTCTTCAAAGTAGTCTTCACGGGCGGTGCGCATGCTGGCGTAGATCTTGTTCAGCCATGCCTGCTGGGTGCCAACGGTCATCGCTGCCACGCCGAAAGGGGCGACGAAGGCGGTGGTAAAGTAGTCGCTGCCATTGACCGGTGTGCCGGAGAGCTTGTAGCCTGCCCGCAGCTTGTTCGGATCACCACCAGTGGCTGTGGCAATCCACGCGGACATCTTGCGCGCCTGCGCCACCGAGGTGGCATCGTTATTAATGAGAGCGTCCGTGCCGATACGCCAGGGATCGCGGCAGGCATTGTAATAGTAGTCACCGTCCGTCGCGTCCTCCAGGAACTTGGGGGGGGCGGGTTTGGGAGTGAAGGGGTTCAGAGTCTTGGCGACAATGAAGTCCGGCAGCAGGCCGGTGGCCGCGCTGAACTCGGCCTGCAATGAGGTGGCGGTTGATTGTGTGGCTGTGACGACTTGGGGCCACACGGCATCACTGGTCGCCCGGCCAAAAGCGCGGAAGTGCCCGTACATGAAATCGGAGCTGCGTGTTTCCCATTCGGTGTGCGAGGAATTCTTCACCCAGTCGCCGAGCAACGGCAGCTTGCTGGCGGGGCCGATGGTGGCGGCCTTGATGCCTGTGATCATCTTCACGGCTTCCTCTTTATAATGGATGGTGTCGGTGCTGCCCCACTGCTTGTCCGCCAGCAGCAGAGCGTAAGCGATATCGGCATCGCCATCGAAAGCGCTGTCCGGGCTGTCGCCTTTGGCGGTGGGAATCTGCCATGCCATCAGGCGCGCATCACCGCTGCTGGGGTTAGCACGAACGAAACGCCACAGCCCATCAAAGATTATCTGCGCCTGCGCATCGGCCCCCGCCATCATCGCGAGAATCACCATGCCATAGCCCTGGCCTTCGGAGACGGTCTGCGATTTCTTGGCTCCTGCTTTGCCGAAGGCTATGCGGTACTGCGCGGGCGCTGGTTTGATCCTGCGGGGAGACGTAGCCTCGTGGTCGCTGGCCTTGCTCTGCGGCATGCGCTGCTGAGGGGGCGCTGCATTCACTGCCACCACGAAGCTTGCCTTCCATGAGGCATAGGCGTTGCGCACATCGGTGTCCTGCTGAGCCTGTGTGTAGTTGGTGGGTCGGATCGTGCCCGGCGCATACGTGAGGTGTTGCGGAAAGGGATGTTGCGGCTCCGCGCCACTCGCTGTCATTCTGAACACCAGGCTTAACAAGGAGCACCATCTCATGGGGCAGGATTGTGTTGATCCGCGTCATCGGTGTCAATGCTGCGGCTGACTTTCGCCACACACAAAAGATGCTGGCAGGAAGCGCGCTCTGTTTCACGTTTCCATGCACCCTCTTATTATGATGCGCTCTCTACTATTAGTCTCCGCCTTGTTCACCCTCACGGCTGCCGCCGCTGACTATGATGTTGTTGTTTATGGAGGCACGGGCGCTGGGGTCGTGGCGGCAGTGCAGGCCAAGAAGCTGGGCAAGAGTGTCGTCATCGTCGGACCGGACAAACATCTGGGTGGTCTTTCCAGCGGCGGCCTGGGCTTTACCGATACCGGTAACAAGTCGGTGATCGGCGGTCTGGCCCGCGACTTCTATCATCGCGTGTGGCAGCATTATGATGGCGATGCGGCATGGACCTGGCAGAAGAAATCGGAGTATGGCAACAAGGGGCAGGGGACCCCGGCCATGGATGGTGCCGAGCGCACGATGTGGATCTTTGAGCCGCATGTGGCGGAGCAGATTTTTGAAGACTATGTGAAGGAAAACAAGATCGAGGTGCTGCGCGATGAATGGCTGGACCGCGCCAAGGGCGTGAAGAAAGACGGTGCGCGCATCACCTCCATCACCATGCTCAGCGGCAAGAGCTTCACGGCGAAGATGTTCATTGATGCAACCTATGAGGGTGATCTCATGGCCGCTGCCGCTGTGGACTACCAAGTGGGCCGCGAGTCGCAGGCGGAGTATGGCGAGGATGCTAATGGTATTCAGACCGGCAAGCTGCATCATCGCCACCACTTCGGCGTATTGAAGGAGCCCGTCAGCCCGTATGTCATTCCCGGTGATCCGAAGAGCGGCGTGCTGCCGCGTGTGAGCACGGAGCCGCCCGGCGAGTTTGGCAAAGGCGACAAGAAGGTACAGGCCTACTGCTTTCGCATGTGCCTCACGGACAAGCCGGAGAACCGCATCCCTTTCGCCAAACCTGAAGGCTACGATCCGAAGCAGTACGAACTGCTGGTGCGCGTGTACAACGCGGGCTGGCGCGAGACGTTTGAGAAGTTCGATCCGATCCCGAACCACAAGACGGACACGAACAACCACGGGCCCTTCAGCACCGACAACATCGGCTACAACTGGGGCTATCCGGATGGCAGCTATGAGCAACGCAAGGCCATCATCGCGGAGCACGAGCAGTACCAGAAGGGCTGGCTTTATTTCATCGCTAATGATCCGCGTGTGCCGCAGGAAGTGCGTGAGGCGATGCAGAAGTGGGGCCTGCCGAAAGATGAGTTCAAGGATAACGGCGGCTGGTCGCACCAGATCTATGTGCGCGAGGCGCGGCGCATGACCGGCCAGTTCGTGATGACGCAGAACGAACTGCAGAAGAAGCGCCCCACGCCTGACTCCGTGGGCATGGGTAGCTACACCATCGACAGCCACAACACGCAGCGATACATCACGCCGGAAGGCACCGTGCAGAACGAAGGCGACATCGGTGTGTCAGCGGGCGGACCGTATGAGATCGCTTACGGCTCCTTGATTCCCAAGCGCGGCCAGTGCGACAACCTGCTGGTGCCGGTTTGTGTTTCCAGTTCGCACATCGCCTTTGGTTCCATCCGCATGGAGCCGGTGTTCATGATCCTCGGTCAGTCCGCTGCCACAGCTGCATCGCTGGCAATTGATGCCGGTCAGAGCGTGCAGGATGTGCCGTATGCGAGGCTCCGCGAGCAGCTCATTGCTGACAAACAGATCATTCACTTCACTCCGCCCGCGAAAGAGAAGGCTGCGAAAAACTGATGCATGCGCGCATCGCTCTGCGCTGTGTGAAGCGGTCCGTCGCATCATGAGCGATGGGCCCGCAACCCGCATGGAGCAAGGCTTCCAGCCCCACAAACGAAACGGCCTTCAGATGACTGAAGGCCGCTCGTTGTTGTTGTTGCTGGATCGATGGCAGTTCATTTTGTGAACCGTTCTCGTGCATAGATATGCAGCATAAGTTGCGAAATGAGAAGTAAAATCATGCGCATCATGTGCTCTTGATGAAGATTTTTTTCGCGCAACATGCGGATGCATCATCACGTCATGTGCAGGCTCATTCGCGGATGACCTCGTGACGGCCAACGTGTACGCGCTACGGCTTGTACAGCTCGTCCACTTTCAGAGCAGCAAGCTCGATAAGGTAGCCTGCGATCTTCTCCGTGAGCACGTTCAAATAACGCGCTCCTTTGTCAGCGGTTGAGTGCTGTGGATCACCGGAGCCGGTGTCGTTGGTGGCCTTGCTCCAAGGGCGTTGGGCCCATGCCCACTTCTCACGCATCGCCTTCAACGCTGGAAGGTTGTCGGAGCCGTCTCCCCAGTCTTCTCTGGGCAGCACGAGCTCAGGATGAAGGTGCATCATCATGCTGGTCTCGCGCTCATCCGCATGATCGCCGGGCACGGTGAAGATGTCCTTGCCCTGGTCCACCTGAAACCATGAAACGGCGCTCAGGAAAATGGTGGGATGCCTGGCCTGAAGCTCGCGCAGCATCTGGCGGAAGTCGTTGCCGCCGTGGCCGTTGAGCACAACGAACTTTGGCACGCCCACGCCAGCGAGACAGCTCACGATGTCATTGAGCACTGCCATCTGCGTGCTGGGATTCATGTTGATGCAGAAGGGAATATCGAGCTGGCCTGTCTGCACGCCGAAAGGCATGTTCGGCAGGATCGCCACCTTCGCCCCCTGCTCCCATGCGATGCGGCCCGCCTGGGCTGCGATGTACTCGTTTTGCAGGCTGTCGGTGGCATAGGGCAGGTGATAATTGTGCGCTTCGGTGGCACCCCATGGCAGCACTGCGACCTCATATTTGCAGTCCTTCACATGCTTCCAGTTTGTCTCAGCGATGATGTAGGGGCGCGGGGATGTGCTCATAAATGATGTGGAATAAAGGAGTGGCGCTTAGCACTTCAAAGCTGCTTCCGGCAACGTGCGCTGAATCTCATCAATCCGATAGCCGAAGCCTGCACCCTGGATGCTGCTGAGATCCACCACGCCGTTGCGGCGCTTGAACAAGCCGGGATGCACCTTCTCTTCGGCCAGTGATTCGGCGGGGTAGAACTGCATGGCGTTGCATTCCACGCCTTGAATGGTGCCAGCGTGCGCCGCGAGTTTGACGTGAGGAATCATGGCTAGCATGGGGTTGGTCAAATCCTGCACCATCAAAGGCATGCCGTGAGCCTTGGCCCAGCAAAGGCTTAGTAGCGCGCCGGTCTGGGTTTTGCAGGTCTTCAAGGCCACGCCGGACCAGCCGAGGCGGCGGCCCAGGCGCACGAACTCCCAGTCGTGCGCGCTCTCATCCAGGAACAGCGGCTTGCGTGCGGACACGCTGCGCACGTCGATCTGATTGGCTTCTAGATCGTATGGGAAAGGCTGCTCCACATAAAGAGTGCGAGCATAGATTTCGGGTTCATCGCGCAGCAACCGGTCCATGATTTCATTCACATACGCGGGATCTTTGACGGTGCAGTTGAAGTCCGCGCTCAGCCAGCGCACGTCATTGGCGAAGCCGATGCGACCGATGCGCACCATGCGTTCATAATCCCAAGCGGCATCGGTGCCGCGCAGCTTCACCTTCAGGCAGCGCAGGCCGTCGCGCTTGATCCAATCATCCAGCAGCACGGGGTAGCCGTCGTCCGGTTCGCTGCCAGTGAGATCGGATTTTTCCAATGCATCCACTCCGCCCACCAGATGCCACACAGGCAGCACTTTCTGAGCTTCAGAGGTAAGGAAATCCGCAGGGTAGCGACCGCCAAAGCTGATGCCGCTGCCCGTCTCTGGCTCAAGATAAGCGCTCAGGTCGCGGCTCATGAACTCCGCGTTGTAACTGGTGTACACATCCCGGCCCAGCAACTGGCCAAAGGCATCATGCACCGCGATGTCGAAGGCGCTGAAGGCGACCAGAGCGCCAAGATAAGGCATGGCTGCGCCGCCTGCCGCCGCGTTCTCAGCCTCGAGTGCGGGCATCAGATGCTGATGCTGGAAATCATGGCCCAGCTCCATCGGATGGCCTTGCAGACCCGATGAAACCAGCAGCCCGGCTACGCGCATGGAGAAGGCTTCCATGCGTCGCGCGCGCTCGCTGACTGACAAAGTGGAGGGCCAGACCCATGACACGCTCAATGGCGTTTCGCCCCAGCCTTCGGCTTGCTTGCCCTGGCGGTCTTCCACCTTTAGGCGCACACGAAGGCATACGGCGCTGGTGACGGTTTCCGGCCCAAACTTGAGCGGCACCCGAAAGCTGATGGGCAGGAAATAAACGGCAGCTTCTACAACGCGGATATCGGTGGGCTTGGACATGGTGGGAGACTTTGGAACGTGATGCCGGAAGCTTCAACTCGCCAACACGGCAGGCACCGAATAACGTACGCGGAACCCGTTTCAGTCATGAAGCTCGAAAAGATCAAGTACCTCCTCCTCGCTCAGGACATGCAACGTGCCCTGGCATTCTATTCCACCGTCTTCGGTCTCACTGCCGCAGTGCAGAGTGATTTCTGGTCGGAGATGACCTTTGGCGATAACATCGTGGCGCTGCACGGAGGCGGCGACGGCACGCGCAACAGCACGGATGTGAGCTTCCAGGTGGACGACATTGTGGTCGCCTGCCGCCTCATCCGCGAGAACGGCGGCAGGATTGTTTCAGAGCCCGAGCGCCGTCCCGGTGAACCCATCGTGCTCGCTGTCTTCGCCGATACCGAAGGCAACGAAGCGATGCTCACGCAATGGGTGGGATAGGTTGGCGAGAAAGAGCTCTCAAATGAAGGCTACTTGCCTTCCCAGACCTTGATGTTGCGGATCTCCAGCTTGGAGCCGCCAGTTGCGAACCACCAGCGTGAGCGCTTCTGCGAGAGCGTGGGATGCGTGCCTTCGATGGTCTTGCCAGTCAGCGTTGCGGCCATCTTATCGCCAGTCCATTCGTAGCGCACCTTGTACCATTCGCCGCGCTTCAGATCCACGGGAGCCTGTGACAGCGTGGCACCGGGCTGCACGCCCTTCTTTTCAGAGGAGTCCTCCTGCAACCGCATCACTTTTGGATTGATGGTAAGTCGTCCAATGTGCTTTGCGCCATCGCAGCCAAGAATGAAGCTGTTGGCACCATCGAATTTGATCTCGCACTCCACAATGCCGCTGGCGAGCGACACCTTGTGCCAGAGCACCGGACCGTGATGCTGCTCAGGGATGTCGATGACGGCGATCTCGCCGTCCTTCACATCCCAGGTGCCTTTTTGCACTGCCCATTCGGCAGGCAGCGGTGATTTCAGATCAGGCTCGGCGATCAACTTGCCGGGCTGCACGAGGGTGGGTTTGGTTTCCTGGGCAAAGGAGACGGTGGTGAACAGGAGCAGGGCAAAGGCGAAGTGTTTCATGGCATGTAGAGACGCGCTCCAGCCACCTCTTTATTGCAAGAAGTTCACGCCTCTCCGCTTCACCTATAGTGAGATAAAGTGCGCAAAACGGAAACAAAATGACTGAAACGGCATAAAAGATGACGTTAACTCAACGCTTTGTTTTTCCTTTGAAAAAGCGGCTAATTTTTCTGCAAGAGTGCCGTTTGCCCATTCGAATTCCGTCCACTCCAATGACCCTTCGCACCGCTCTTATCACCCTTCTCACGGCCTGCTCCGCACTCGCTGAGACCAAGCCCAAGT
>JAQGPI010000181.1 GCA_028293175.1 Verrucomicrobiaceae bacterium
ATGACAATGGCTTATCGGGAGTTGTTTTGAATCCAACTCCCCTCGCCCTATTCCAGCCGGCCAAACATGATACGCTCCTTGCGAATGGGCGAGCTGTGGCCCTGTGTCACGGTCAAATAGATCGCGCCCTCGTGCAGCGTCGGGTATTGGAAGGACTTGTCGGTGGCGGACTACATCAACCCTCAAGGCTCGATGAACCTGCGGCGAATGTGCCGGAGCAGATTACTGCAATTCTCAAAGCTTCATTGAAGCTGGCGACCCCTACGAGAATCGAACTCGTATCGCATCCGTGAAAGGGATGTGTCCTAACCGTTAGACGAAGGGGTCTTCGTTGCGGGCCGTGACAGTGGCGAAGAACGCAGGGCACGCAACAAGAAACTGCAAACTTTACGCTACTTTTTTACCTGGGGCGCTTTGGGTTTAGGCTGCGCCTTCACATCCAGGTTCTGTGTGAGTTCTGCTTCCGTCACTTTGCTGGTCACGCCATCGGCGGGAACATCCAGTTTGGTGACCCAGACAAGGGCGTTAAGCACCAGCTTACGCTGATCGTCATTGCCCCAGTTCTTGTGGAAGTGGCCGCCGGTGAAGCCAAAGCCGCGACCGCCATCGGCGCGTTCGATGCTCCACAGGGTGGTCTCAGCAGCGCCTTTTTCAGCTTGGAGATGGGCGTATGGGCCTTTGGGGGCAACGTAAGGACCATCGCGGGTGGCATCCGTGGGCGTGGCTGTCAGGATGGGCACGAACTTGGCGGCTCCATCGCTAGCGGGCTTGTCGCCGTGCCCGAAGGCGGGCCGGAAGTGCATGTGAATGTACCACTCGTCATTGGTGGTGAAGGGTTTCACACCGCTAGTGATGGGATGAGCAGGCAGGCTGGTGTAGTTCGCATCCCAGATCGGATTAGCGGAGAAGGCGTTCTCATAGTAGCCGCCCATCCATTCCTGGAATTCCTTGCCGCCGTTGTCCGCCAGGATCTCCACGCCGTAATGCATGCAACCAAAGCCAACGCCTTTGGCAATGAGCTTGCGCAGCGTTTCCAAATGCTCGCCCTGAATCGCCGGATGGCCCTTGCCTCCGTCAGCGTAAATCACCACCGCATCAGCATCGGCAAAGGTGGCTTCGTCCTTCACCCAGCCCATGTCGTGACGGTCAATAGTGAGATTGGGGATGTCCTTCAAGCATTGGGTAAGCAGCATGGTGCCCGCGTGGAATTCATGCATGCCGGGCGGATGCGAAGGTTTGCCTGCGATGAAGACCAATTTGTGCTTGCCATCCGCCGTGAGGGCATGGGCGGAAGAAGCGGCGACCAATAGAAGAAGAGCGGTGCGGAAGGACATGAGGCGAAATGGTAAATGGGATGGAGCGGTAACGTCAAGAGATGCGGGAATTGTCACAAAGCTCTGTCCGGTTTCATGTCGCCGCGCGGGTTAATGGCCAGCCATACGTCCAGTGCTGCAAGCTTCCGCCTTGCAGTGCGTATGCTCACTCCGCTAAATAGCTTCTCTCTTTTATGATGAAACACATCGCAGCATGCATCGCTCTCGGCGTCCTGGCTTTCACGGCCAGCGCACCCGCCAAGGATTGGGTTACTTACGAAGGCAAGGACGGCCCGGGGAAGGGCAAGCACATTGTCTTCATCGGCGGCGATGAGGAGTATCGCTCGGAGGAAGGCCTGCCGATGCTGGCGCGGCTGCTTTCACAGCGCCATGGCTTCAAGTGCACCGTGCTGTTTTCGCTCGCCGCGGACGGCACCTTTGATCCGAACAACGGCGCCAGCGTGGAAGGCATCGAGGCACTCGACAGCGCGGACCTGTGCGTGATGCTCATGCGCTTCCGCCACTGGCCGGATGAGAAGATGAAGCACTTCGATGACTATGTGATGGCGGGCAAGCCCATCATCGCGCTGCGCACCAGCACCCACGCCTTCAACACCGACAAGAAGAGCGCCTTCGCCAAGTACGCCTACAATGCTAGCAAGGACACCGGTTGGGCGGGCGGCTTCGGCAAGGAAGTGCTGGGCGAGACTTGGGTGAGCCATTGGGGCAGCCACAAAAAGGAAGCCACCAAGGGCATCATCCCCGATGCCGCCAAGAGCGATCCCCTGCTCCAAGGCGTGAGCGATCTCTTTGGCACTACGGATGTGTATGAAGCCCACCCCCCTGCGGATGCGAAGGTGCTGGTCACCGGTCAGGTCCTGAAGGGCATGCAGCCCACTGACGCGCCTGCCGATTACAAGAAGAAGCTGAAGGACACCGAAGTACCCGTGAATGATCCCATGCAGCCCATTGTGTGGACCCGCGAGTACAAGAACGAAAAGGGCAAGACCAGCAAGGTGCTGACCACCACCATGGGTGCCGCCACCGACCTCGTGAACGAAAGCCTGCGCCGCCTGATCGTGAATGCCGCCTATTCCTTCACCGGCCTGGAAGTTCCTGCCACAGCGGATGTGACCATCGATGGTGAGTACAAGCCCACGTTCTACGGTTTCATCAAGGACTTCAAAACAACAAAGAAGCCTGCTGACTTCGAGCTAGCGAAGTAACAACGCTATTCGATTTTACGAAAAAGAGCGCTTCCCGTTGCGGGAAGCGCTCTTTTTTTAGAGCCTAAAGGGTCAGCCGACGATGCTCTTCAGATACTTGATGCTGCGCTCGGCAATCACATCGGGGCCCAGGGTGTAATCGAAGACTTCAGTGCTCAGCCAGCCATCGTACTTCACTTCCTTCAAGGCGGCGATGATGGGCTCGTACTTCACCTCGCCCATGCCGGGGCCGAGAAGATTGGGGTCATTGGTGTGGAAATGCACAAACCATTCCTTGCTGTCGCGAATGATGTCCGGAATCGACTTCGATTCATCGCTCATTGCCTTCACATCCAGGTGCAGCTTGCAGGCCGGATGATCAACGAGTTGGCAAAACTTGATGGTTTCCTCGGCGGTGTTGAGGATGTTTGTTTCCTTTCTGCCCAGGGGTTCCATGGCGATGGTCACGCCATACTTGCCTGCCTCTTCGGCCACGGAGCGAACCACTTCCGCTGCACGGGCGAAGGCGTCTTCATACTTCCATTCTGGCGGGAAATTACGCGCCTTGGGGCTGCCCCATACCATTACTTTGCCACCTGCCACGGCACAGATGCGCGCCAGTTGCCGGCCCAGCTTTGCTGCGTCACGGCGCAGGGTGGCATCTGGGGTGGTGATGTGCAGAAAGGCAGGCTTCGTCAGCAGCCAATGCAGGCCAATAACTTCGATGCCAGCGTTTCTGGCCGCTTTGCAGACTGATATGGCATCCGCTTCCGTGAGTTCGCGGGGATCTTCGTTAAGCGTGAAAGGCGCGATTTCTACGCCTTCATAACCGGCGGCGGCGATTCGTTCACAGACTTGGGCAAAGGGCATCTGGCCCCAGTGTTCATTGCAGATGGCATAACGCATGGAGGGCGTTTTAGCGCAGGGCGATGAAACGCACAAACACGAAGTGCGGCCTCAGGAGACTTACTGCACTGGCGGTGCCCAGCCAAACACGGAGTCGCCGGGGAAAAGCTTGTGGTACGAGGGATTGCGACCGAAATCCGCAATCACCTTGCCGCTGTCCATTGAGGAGACATGCAGGCGGGAATACACGGCACTGGAGTCATCCCAAAGCACATGCAGATCATCATTCATGTCCATGGACGAACGGGAGTCCGCTGGGTTGATGATGCAAAAGCGCCAGGGGTCGTTCGTGGCCATGATTGAACCCACCCGCCGATAAACCAGCGCCTTGGGCACCTTGGAGAAATCGAAGTTCTTCCACTCGGGCGAGATTGGCTGTGAAACAGGAATAGCGCGCTCATAAGTATAAGCGGGCTGCGATTCACGTATTGCGGTTGGCGACTGGCTCACCGGAAAAGCCGCGGGCAGGCGGCGGGCATCCACCCGCTCCAAGGCTTGAGGCACCAGGGTGAAAACTTTGTCCAGGCGACCGGCGGTGGCGAATTCGTGCGCCTCCAGCACTTCGTTGCTCTCGGCCCGCAGCTTCTTCATCGTCAATGAATAGCGGTTGCCGTCACCAATGAGATTGAAGGTGAAGAGGAAATCAAGGTCAGCAGGTTGTGGACCTGAAATCCGGCCTGTGACAGCACCTGACCCAAGGTTGCCCAGGCTTCTGCGGCCTTTGCCTGCCCGACCTATTGCCTGCGGCTCCATGTTAAAGACACGGTAGTTGCCACGCCTCAGCGAGGCGGCGCTGAAGCTATCCGCCATGGCGCGGGCAATGTCAGGACGCGGTACCCCATCAATAGTGATTTCAGCAGGTACAAAGGCAACGCGCGGACGTTGAGAAAGCTCCGAGGTAGAACCTGCGGCTGAGGCGGAAAACGGGGTGCTGGTGGTGCTGACGGCAACAGCCAGCGTACACGCCCAAAGGCGGACAATCGTCATCATATGCATGCGGGGTTTCCAGGATTGTTGTATCTGAGTACTACTAGAGACATGCCAAAATAAAAGAAAAATGATAATTTCGGCACGAGAGAAGCAAACTGAATAGGAACTTCCCCAAGTTTTTTTGGGCTATTCGCAAGAATGACATAAGGCGGTCGTAATTATCCCGAACGCATCTACCCCCCAACGACGTCCTATGAAAATGCACCCACTGTGCCAAGGCAACCACACTGACCTTCTCGCTTCCCAAAGCCGCCGCGAGTTTATCCAAATCGGCGCGATTGCGGGTCTTGGCCTGACACTGCCTGATCTGATGAGGGCGCATGCCGTCGAGATGCCTAAGGTGGAATCCTTCGCGCCGGTGGCCGAGTCCATCATCCACATTTACCTTCCCGGTGGCATGGCACAGCATGAGTCTTGGGATCCGAAGCCCTTTGCCTCGCCTGACTATCGTGGACCTTTCAGCCCGATCAAGGGTGTGACCGGCGAGTACGTGGGTGAGAAATTCGCCAACATTGCCAAGATCCTCGACAAGATCACGATCATCCGCTCGATGACGCATGGTGAGGCCGCCCATGAGCGCGGTACGCACAACATGTTCACCGGCTACCGCCCGAGCCCGGCGATCAAATTCCCCAGCTTCGGCAGCGTGATTTCCCATGAGCAGGGCTCGCGCAACAATTTGCCGCCTTACGTTGTGGTGCCGAATGTGATCGCTCCCGAGCAGCAGTCCGGCTACATGAGCAGCGCTTATGGTCCCTTCGCCCTGGGCAGCGACCCAGCCGACAAGGGTTTCAATGTGCGTGACCTGCTTTCCCCCAAGGACATCGACCAGAAGCGCTTCGACCGCCGCCGCACTCTGCTGGGCGCTGTTGATGAGCATTTCCGCACCATTGAGAAGTCGGATGCGCTCAACGCCATGGACAGCTTCTATCAGGCTGCTTACGGCCTCATCAGCTCGCAGAAGGCTCGCGAAGCATTCAACTTAAATGCCGAAGCCGACAAGCTGCGCGACGAATACGGCAGGAACACCGCCGGTCAGCGCTTCCTGCTGGCCCGCCGCTTGGTGGAAGCCGGTGTGCGCATGGTTTCGGTGACTTACGGTGGCTGGGACCACCACTCGAACATCAAGGGAGCCTTCGAAGGACAGGCCCCGAACTTCGACGTGGCTTTTGCCCGCCTCATCAAAGATCTCGAAGACCGCGGCATGCTGAGCAAGACGCTGGTGATGGTGAGCTCTGAATTTGGTCGTACGCCGAAGATCAACAACACCAATGGTCGTGACCACTGGCCGCGCGTGTTCTCCGTGGCGCTGGCCGGCGGCGGCGTGAAGAAAGGCCATATCTATGGCTCCTCCGATGCGCTAGGCGGCGAACCTGACACCAACCCGGTGAGCCCAATGGACCTTGCCCGCACCATGTACCGCCTCATCGGCATCAATGGCGACAAGCGTATCGTCGCCGATGGTGGCCGCCCGATCGACATTGTTAATGGCGGTAGCATCCTGACCGACATCCTCGCTTAACTAACCACTTTTTCGTGTTGTGGTGGCGGCGCGGGCTTCGGCTCGCGCCGTTTTTTTGTGAGCCCATCCCCCTTCCTTTAGCATGAACTTTCCTCGCCTTCTGCTGCCTCTCCTTCTGCCTTCCTTGCTTAGCGCCGCCACGATTGAAAAGGTGTGGCTCACGCACGCTACCACCGATCCCTCACATCTCACAGCGAACTGGGAGACCGAAATGCCGGGCGCTTCGGTTGTCGAGTTTGGCACCACCGCCAGTTATGGCCAGCGAGTGGTGGCCAAGGAAAGCACCACCCTGCATCATGTGGATATTCCGATTATCGAAAAGGATAAGGTGTA
>JAQGPI010000183.1 GCA_028293175.1 Verrucomicrobiaceae bacterium
GCTCCACGCCGGTTGCCTTGTCGGTGATCTGCACTTCATCAGTGGTGCTGAGGATGGCTTTCACGCCGTCCAGCAAGGCTGTGACGACTTCCGTGACAAGAATTTCAGGTCCGGGCCAAGAGGTTCCCTGGCCGGTACTGGTGACGACATTGAATGACCTGCCGCTCCCCGCCTTGACAAGCACGCTGGCTGCGGGAACAGTTTTGCCCGGGAGCAAGGCAGCCGATGCTGCGAGCCCTTTGGGCAGCAGGGCCATTGCCTTGTTCAAAAAGGTATGGTGCCGGCGGTATAACTCCGACCACGTGAGGCGTTGGCCGCTGATACTCGCATTACTATGCCCGGCGCGGGCCGAACAAATGCCATGCAACTGTACCAGCGCGGAGAGTCCTTCGTTGATGTGACGAAGCCCTGATTCGCGCACCGCAGCCAGAGCGGCCAGCGAAAGAATGCGATCGCCCACGGCCAGTGACTCCAGACCCGCGAGCTTCTGCTTGAGCAAGTCATCGCGCTCCGATTGCAGGAGATAAAACTCCATGGCCCGCCGCAATGTGACTTCAAAATCCGCCACGTCCCAGGGCTTAGTCACATAACGATAGACGCCGCCCTTGTTCACGGAATCGATAGCCGCTTCGATGTCCGCATAGGCGGTGGAAAGGATGCGCACGAGCGAGGGCTTGAGAAGCACCGCCTTTTCCAGGAAGGCCACGCCGGTCTCGTTGGGCATGCGCTGATCAGTCACGATCAGGCCGATTTCATCCACATGTTGCTGCAAAACTTCAAGAGCTTCCACCCCGTCGGAAGCGAGCAAGATGCGGAACGTGTCTCCAAAAAGACGCTTGAAGTATTTCCGCGTTTTGTCTTCGTCATCAACGAAAAGGACAAGGTACTTCTGGTAGTCGGCAGGCTCCATGCTCATAGTGATTCTAGGTCGGCGGAAGAGGTTCTTATAATCGAAGCGGGGGGAGGGAAGCAAAGGGAGAATTCAGTGTATTGATTTATCTCACTGCGGATTTCAACCCGTGCCTGATGCGCCTGCAAAATCTGGTGGCAGATGCTGAGGCCCAAACCCATGCCTGCGCCCACATCGCGGCGGGTGAAGAAGGGATCGAAGACCCTGGAAATGTCCTCCGGCGCGATGCCGCAGCCATTGTCGTACACGGTCACCATGACCATGCCTGAGTTGGTGCGCTGCGCTTTTACCTCGATGCGTGGTTCCTCTCCGCGCTTCTTAGCAGCCAGGACAAAGCTGGAGGAATTTTGCAGCAAGTTCATGAACACCTGGCAAAGCTGGTTTTCATTGCCGTACACCTCGATGTTGTCAGGCACATCGATGTGCACATTGATTCCTGTGAGGTCCTCACTGATGAGCCTCCGTGCTGCCTCCACGGTGGCGGCGAGGAGCATTTCACCCATGTTGCTGGGACTGCCCTTGGTAAAGGCGCGCAGGTCGCTCACGATGCGGATCACCCGGTCCACGCCCTCGCGCGCATCCCCCACCACCTCCTCATAATCGGCACGGTCCGCTTCATCGATCTGACGGCTGAAGGACTTCAGGGCGTGCAGGGCGGTGCGAGTGTAGTTCAGCGGATTGTTGACCTCGTGAATGATGCCGGCGCTCATGCGGCCCAGCGCCGAAAGGCGCTCGGCTTGCAGCAGGCGGGATTCGTTTTCTTTCAGCTCTTCGTGGGCCACTTCGAGCTCCTGCTTGCTGGTGCTGAGGTCGCGCTCATACTGCTTCTGGCGGACCAAGTTGCGCACACGGGCGTTGAGCTCGACGGTGGAGAAGGGCTTGGTGATGAACTCGCTCACTCCCGCTTCTAGGGCTTCCAGACGAGGCAAATTTTCCGCATTGGCGGTGACAAGGAGAATGGGGATGCGGCTGGTAGGCTTGTGTGCGCGTAGGCGGCGCGTGAGCTCGACGCCATCCATCTCCGGCATCATGTAATCTAGGATGATAATGTGCGGCAGGTATTGCTTGGAGAGCTCCCACGCTTCATTGCCGTCGCGCGCCTCGATCACTTTGAACCCTTCCATGGAATCAGCAAGATAGCGGCGGAGGCGCGGCTCATCATCCGCGATCAGCACCCGCAGGGCCTGGTTCTCCGGGTTGTCCTCCCACTCCGTCTGCATCTCAAGTGAGGGCGTGACAAAATCATCCGAATCCGTGACGCCGGAGAGGCGGGCGCTCTGATGCAGTTGCTCCACCATGTCGGGCGCCTCGGCCTCTTCATTGTCCGGCGATGAGTCGTCCTCCTCACCCTGCATGAGCGGCAGGCTGATGAAGAATGAGGTGCCGCGCCCTGGGGTGCTTTCTACCCGGATGGAGCCGCCCAGGCTTTGTGTGAGGCTTTTCACCAATGCGAGGCCGATGCCCACGCCACCATGCTTGCGTCGTGATGACATATCCGCTTGCCAAAAGCGCTCAAACACCAGGGTCTGGTCATCCTGTTTGATGCCTGCGCCGGTGTCTTTCACCGTGAGATGAAGGGTGTGGGAGGCAATTTTTGCTTCGACGTCGATGCTACCATCGCGAGGGGTGAATTTGATCGCATTGATGGCGAGATTGAGAAGAATCTTTTCGAGTTTGTCGCGGTCGATCCAGCAGTAGTCCCCCTCGTCCGAATCGAACCGATGGCGCAGGTTGATCTGCTTGGTTTCAGCCGTCGCCCGGAGGCTTTCCGCCAGAGCTCCGATAAACTGACGAAGATTGGTGCGGGTGCTCCGCTGCGGCATATCCGCGCTGTCCAGCCGCACCAGATCGAGCAGTTCATTGATCAGCCGCAGCAGGCGAAGGCCGTTCTCTTCCAGCATCGCTACCAGCTCCAGATGGCGGGTGTCGCGCATCAGGCTTGGCGCGCGTTTGAGCTGTTCCAACGGGCCAAGAATGAGGGTGAGAGGAGTGCGCAGTTCATGGCTCACGTTGGAAAAGAACCGCGTCTTCGCCTCGTCCAGGGATTGCAGCTTGCGGTGGTTTTCCTCCATCTCGCGCCTGTTGGTTTCCAGCTCATGCATGAGGCGGAATTCGTTGAAGCGCAGCCGATTGTAAAAGTAAGTGCCGGTGCAGGCGAAGACTGCGGTAACGAAGAGGAAGTAAAAATTGTTGAACACCATGCGTCCGTCACGCATGCCGTGCAGAGCTACAAAAAGGAAGCCGCCGAGGCAGAGCACCGAATTGATGATGCTGTCTTTGGTGCGCCAGCGCAGCAGCAGCGAGGCACCCATCAGCACCAGATTGAGACCGGCATAATAGGAAGACTCGCCGCCTTCGCTGGAGGCAATCATCCATAGAATCGAGGCCATTGGCAGTGATGCCACCAGATGCCCAAGGATAGTGAGGCCCCGACCGTGATGTACCTTGGACAACGCCACCAGCACGCCGCCCAGGCACAGGGCGCAGATCACGCGGATGGCAAAGAAGGATGCTGCGTACGAACGCAGTACGACGATGTCCAGGGTGCTGCCGGCTAACATGAAAACGAGCGCCAGCGCGGCGGCCACGCGGAAATTGGTCACCCGCACCTTTTCCTCGCTTTGTTCAAAGCGGGTCAACAGCTCGGCAGTCGCCAGCGATTGCGGGCTGCCACCGGTGGCCGTGTCAGTTGCCGTCACCTTTGCGAATCTCCAGGAAGAGGTTCACCCCCGTCGTGTCGTGTTTCAGTTCGGCATGCAGGGGAACAGTCGTCTTCGGCACCAGGGCCGTCATCTCGGCGGAACTGCGATAGATGAGGTTCCACTCCAGCACGTACTCCATCCAGGCCTTGCTGGGATTGGTGTCGGCGACGTTTGTGACCACCAGCAGACCGCCGGGCTTGAGCATCTTGAAGAAGATCTCCACCAATCGGGCGCATACTCGCTGGGAGAGATAGTCAAACAGGCCCGCACAGTATACTACATCGTAACTCTCCCACTTCATGTCGGCATCGCCGGTGCTTGCCTGCTTGAGAAGCTGGTTCACAGAGCGTTGCAGGAAATTCAACCGCGTGGCGCGGCCAAAGCGGTTGCGCAGTTCTTCCAGTTCGTTGCGGGCGAACTGCAGCGTCTCATCATTAAAGTCGAGCAGGTGCCACTCGCACAAATCAGTCACATCCTCATTGCGCAGCATGTTCTGCACCTCTTGTGCCGGGCCGCATCCGAGGTTCAAAATCTGGCAGCGTTGGCCCTGCTGCGCGACGCGCATCGCTTCTCCCCTGAGCATTTGCACCAAATAGGTGATACGGTTGCGATGAGCCACCACAGGAGGCGCTTCAAGGAATGCGTAGTTGATGATCTTCGCGAACAAAGAACTGCCCTCGAAAGGCGAGCGCAGCATCATGTTCACCATCTCATAATCGCCTGCATAGCCTAAAGGCTTATGGAAAGTGCGGTACGTGAAGGGAGAGCACAGCACTAGCGGATGGATTTGCCGCCGGATGTAGAATTTATGCGTGGGGCGTCCTTCCTCGGGAAGATTGGAAGTCATTTCTTCCAGTCGCATCATCAGCGGATGGATTTCCGCCAGCAACCGGCCCTGCATGCTGCCGATCACATCCATTTCCAGCGACTCGCGAGTGGCCGCGGAGGACGAGCGGATGCCTAGATCAATTTGCTCCAGCCAGCGCTGCAAGCCCACCAAAGTGTTCTGCATATCTGCGAC
>JAQGPI010000219.1 GCA_028293175.1 Verrucomicrobiaceae bacterium
ATGTCCGCCGTTGGGTTGGATTTCTTCAATTCGCATTTCAACCTCACGGAGGCGTCATGCACCATCAGCATTGGTGGCGCGGACTACGTGCAGTTGAACAATGGCGTGGTGGTGGTGCCAATGCAGGGCAACCGTGTGCTCACCATCGGACCTGCTTCCACCATTATCGCCTCCCCCACCCGTCTCATCGCACCGGATGCGATGTTGCGGATCGCCGTTGGACCGGGAGCAAGTGACGGCGTCCAGTTGACCGAGCTTCCCAGCCACAACGCATCAGTGGTGCAGCCCGCCAACCTCATGCTGGCCAATCTTCACATCGTGGCCGCCAGCCTCGTCGCTGCGGGCGGCGGTAATCTGGTCGCTGCCGGGGGCGGCAATATGGTCGCCGCAGGAGGCGGTAATCTCGTCGGCAATGATGGTGCCTCGCTCATTGGTAACGACGGCTCCACTTTTACTTCCATTGCGGCGCTCGTCGCGGCAGGTGGCGGCAATCTCATTGGCAACGACGGCTCAACGCTGATCCGCGGAGGTCGTGCCAACCTCCTGGCTGCCGGATCTGGCAATATCGTGTCTGTTGGCGCGGCCTTTCGGGATGACCCTGAAGTGATCGCGGCTTTGGGAGAAAACAACGCCGCACTGATGGCTGCCGGAGGAGGCAATCTCATTGGGCAGGACGGTGCCACCATGGTCGCTGCGGGCGGAGGCAATATGGTTGCTGCAGGCGGCGGCAATATCCTCCCAAAAGGCGGAGCCCCTGCCTTGGCGAACAGCCAGTAGCGGAAGTTCCAGCCTGTTGGGACTGGGTACCAAGAGGCGAGGTCCCTGTCACACCTTCCTCGGAAGGTTGGACTATCGCCGCGCTTTCTTTGGCCGGAGGTATGGCTACACCTTGATCACAATCTTGCCCACATGCTGGGCGGATTCCATCCGGCGGAACGCGTCGGAGGCAGTTTCCATGGTGAAGGTGGAGTCGATGATCGGGCGCAGTTGCTGCTGCGTGAGGGCCTTCAATAGACCGGCAAACATGGACTTTGAGCCCACGTAGATGCCATCCAGGCGGACGGCCTTGCGCAGGATTTGCACGGTCTGGATGTCGCCGCTGGTGCCGGTGAGCACGCCGATAAGGGAGATGTGACCGCCAAAACGCACAGCTTTGAGCGAACGGTTGAGAGTATCGGGTCCGCCAATCTCGACGACCTTGTCCACGCCGATGCCATCGGTCTGCGCGAGCGCCCAGGCGTCCCAGGCGGGGACGGTCTTATAATTGCACACCGCATCGGCACCCAAGGCTAACAAGCGCTCGCATTTTTCTTCGGTGCTGCTGATGGCCAGCACGCGGGCACCGGACATCTTGGCGAGTTGAAGGGCAAAAATAGAGACGCCGCCGGTGCCAAGCACGAGCACCGTTTCACCGGCCTTCAACTGACCACGCACCATGAGTCCTTGCCACGCGGTGACAGCGGCGCAGGGCAGGGTGGCGGCCTCCTCGTAACTCAGATACGCCGGGATAGGCAACAAGCACGAAGCAGGCAGCACGGCATACTCGCGCAGCAGCCCATCGACATGGGCGCCGAGGGCCTTGGCCTGGTGGACCTGGGTCATTTCGCCATCGAGCCATTGCGGCATGAAAGGAATCACCACCCGATCGCCACGATGCCACCCTGTGACGCCTTCGCCGAGGCCCACCACTTCGCCCGCGCCATCGGAACACGGAATGCGCGGAATAGGGCCGCTGACGCCGCGAATGCCGAGCACATTCATGTAATCGCGGTAGTTCAGCGACACGGCTTCGATGCGGACGAGCACTTCTCCATGACCGGGTTTGGGCTGAGTTGTCCGCACCAGTTTGAGCGATGCAAGGCCGTCGGTGCCAGTGATCTGAAGCGCTTTCATTCGTGGAGGATGGGAGGGATGAGGGGATACAAGACGGATGTGGTCTGCCTGTACTTAGCACAAAAAACGCAGGCTCCCTCGCGAGAGCCTGCGTATGAGCTTTCAGCTGAGCTGTGCTTACTTAGCAGGCTCGGCGGGAGGAGTGGCCGGTGCTGGCGCGGGGGCTGGCTTTGGCTCTCCCTGCGGTGCCGCAGGAGGCGTAGTTGGTGCTGGCGTAGCGGAAGGCGCAGGCGTTGCGGGCGTTGCGGGCGTTGCGGGCGTTGCGGGCGTTGCGGGCGTTGCGGGCGTTGCGGGCGTTAGAGCAGGAGGAGTGACGGACGGGGCATCTGGAGCCGACGGCTTCACTTCCATCTTCGGTACCGAGGGGAGAGCCGGTGGTGGCACGGGAGCCGCGACAGGTGGCGTGGTGACCGAGATCGGAGGATGGGCCGGAGGAAGGCCTGGGGTAGCCGGAGTGGCGGTTCCTTTTACCTTCACGTTGCCGTCCTTGTCCGTTTCCCCAGCAACCGGAGCGTCTTTGAGCACTTCGCTCTTCTTTTTGACGAGGCTGCCCAGCGCATAGCTGCTCACTTCATAAACCCATCCAGCGGACTTCTTGGTCTTGGCGAGACGGTCTTCGAGCGTCTTCTTTTTGGTGGCAAATTCTTCGTCCGCCTTCTTCTTGTCCTCAGGCTTCTCGTCCTTCACGGCAGGGCGCTCCTTGGGCACATCGCCGGTGGCTTCCACGGTCAGATAGTACTTCTCAGAGCCCTTTTCGCCCTTGGTGAGTACCTTCAGCGTGTAGTTGAAGCCATCGAAGGTGCTGATCTTCACCTGTGTCGCGCCCTTCATGAAGTCCGCTGTGGCTTGATCCTTCGGCAGCACATCGTTGAAGGTGGGGTTGGAAAGAAGGTTCGTCAGACCAGCCTTGATGTTGTCCAGCGATTCGCCGGGCTTGCCGTTTTCCAGAGCGAACTCCGTTTCGGTTTCCGTCTTGCGCGAAGCCTTCCACGAGTCGTCGGCGGCGGGGGCTGTGACTTCGATGGTCTTGATCTTCTGCACTTCGATGAAGGACTTGTCGATCCACTCTTCCGGCTTGGCTTGGAGATCGTAGAACTGATTGGCTACTTCCCAAACAGTGTCGCCATCGTCTGTAAGACGGACGAGACGCGAGTTGGAAGAATCCCCAAACGGCGATGCCGGAGCGCCCACCTTGCTGACCTTAGCGCTTTCGCCCAGCACCAGCGTTTTCAGAGGCTTGTCGTTGTCGCCCAGAAGCTCGACGACGAAGCCCGCCTTGGCGGCGTCGCCATCTCCAGGGGTGAGCAGTTTCACCTCGCCCCAGACGGATTTGCCAATTGAGAGCTTCTTGCCGACTTTCTGGTCCATCAGGTCCTGAATGGACTTGGTGATCTTGCTGAAGGCAGCGGGATAGCCGCTGCGCTCAGCAACGGTCCACTCCTCGCCGACGGCGGCCAGGGTAACGGTTTTGTCGCCGTCTTTGAGACGGATTTTCCGGATGGCGCTGGCATCGAGCTTGTCGAGCAGCTTCTCGCGGGTAGCAGCCACAGCGAGGCGCTGGGTCTTGCTTTTCTTCGAAACCACGGCCACGCCGATGAGGCCGCCGAGGAGGATCAAAAGGATAAGAATCTTCTTCATGATTTACAGGTCAAAAGGGTTCGTTGACGAGTTATTTCGCGGCAGTGGCGGAGCGGCGGCGGAGTGCGAGGAGGAGGCCCGCCAGAATGACGACCAGAGGCATGGCGACCATGTTGAGCATCGTGAGCTTGGTTTCTTCCCAGTCGATAGCCTTGCGCTGCTGCTTCTTGATCTCGCGGATCTGGCGGTTGATTTCCACCTGCTTTTCCTGCCACTGGGCGATGTCGGCCTGGGCCTGAGGAGGCAGGATCACTCGGCCGCTCTTCTTGTCGATGCTGCCACGCAGATTGGTGAGCTTTTCCTGGGCGGAGGTGAGCTCGCCATTGAGACGGGTCATTTCGCCGCGGAACTGGTTTTCCACATCGCTCTTCTTCTTGTCCATCGTGGTGAAGGGCCTCGTTGTAGCGGCGCGGTTACGCACTGAGATGAGGTCGCCACCGCCGCTCAGGGTTTCCACGGCACCGAGGAAGAGCGAGAGGTTTGAGGCGCGCTCGATCATCATGCCGGTCATCGGCTCGCGGTTGAGGTAAAACTCATGGTAAAGCATGTCCGCATCCGCGAAGAGGATTACAGCGCCCTTACCGGGCTTCGATTCCTTCAGGAAATCGCCGGAAGGCGTGCCAGCCGCAGGAGGAGGCGGCATGCCGGGAAGCGACGGTGCGCCAGGGGCTGCGGGAGCACCGGCCGGGGCTGCTGCAGGGACCGCAATCGAGGCAGGAGGCGCGGCGATAGAGGCCGGTGGTGTCGCAGGAGCAGCGGCTGGCTTGGCTGGAGCCGCCGGGGGAGGAGTCGTGGTGGCCGGAGCCGTAGTGGCCGGGGCGGTGGTATCCGCCTGCGCACCGCCGCCTTCTCCTGGCAGCTTGGCTGCGGAACCCTTCTTGAGAGGGGCACCATTGGGGAAGGCGGTCTGGAACTTGCCCTGCAAGCGCACGGCGAGAGCGTAGTTGCGACCATCGGGCGTGAAGGTGCGCATCGGCTCCGTACGCAGCTTGTCCGCGTCCGCCGTGGAGATCATCTGGGAGTTCTCCGAAGAACTGATCAACGTGGTGACTTGGAGGCCTTCCTTCGGCGTGATGTTGAACGCTCCGGAGGAGAGCATGAAGATCGACTGGAGGTCCTTGGTGAGGCGGTCTTCATGATTGAGGGTCTTGTTCGGCAGGGTGAGCGCCGTGGGATTCAGCTTGTTCTGGAACTGCGTCGGATAGCTCTTGTCCGCCAGGATCTTGTCGGGGTCGTAGCCGACGCCCCAGGCCTCAAAGAGCTTCTTCAGGTTGGACTGTGGATTGATGGTGGCGGGATTGCCCCGGCTCATCGGATTCTGCGCCGCCTGCCCGCTGATCGCCTCAGCCAGCCAGGACTTCGGATCAACGAAAGCGATCACGCTGCCGCCGCGCATGATGAACTGGTCGATGGCAAATTCCGTGGATTCTTCCACGGCAGCGGGGTGATAGACAAACAGGACGGTGATGTCGTTGTCGATCTTGTCCACCGTGCTGGCGACTTCGCGCACGTCGTAATCCATCTTGAGCTGGTCGATGACGAACCAAGCCGGAGGACCCTGGCGGCCCTGCATCTGGGCCATGGGGTCCTGGCTGCCCATGATGGGCATCGAGCTCATCACGCCGACCACCGGTTTGCTGGTCTTGGTGACCTTGGAGATGGCGCGGGCCACCTGATACTCCAGCGAGGTTTCCTCCTGGGGATTGAGGAAAGGCAGCACTTCCTTTTGCTGCAGGCTCTGCACGGCCAGACCGAGGTAAAGGTTCTCACCTTCGGTGTTCACCTGCATGCCGCGGATCTCATCTTCGCGAGCCTTGTCCTCATCCTCGGTGTCGGGATTCGGGGTCAGCTTTTCGATGATGATCTTGCCATCAGACACCTTCTGGAATTCCAAAAGCAGGTCTTCCACCGCATGGGAGTAGGTCTGCAACGGAGCGGGCATCACGCGGTCGTCAGAGCTGGCGTAGATGCGCAGGGTGACAGGCTTCTCCTGCTTGATGGCGTTGATGATGTTCCGGGTGCCGGGGCTGAGGGTGTAGAGATGGTCCTGCGTGAAGTCCACGCGGAAATTGCCTAGGCCCAGGCCACCGACGATGTAGTTGATGACGACAACGATGCCGATCACCAGAAGGGTGGTAATACCGGCCGCGCCGTGTTTGCTGTTCAGATCGAATTTCATAGCGTTGCTATTCAGATCAGGAAGGTTGGAAAAAGTTGGAATTAGGCGCGCTTGGAGCGCAGGGCTTGATCGGTAATGATGAGACCGATGATGACCACGCTGGCGAAGTACACCAGATCGCGGAAGTTGAGGATGCCCTTGGTCATTTCAAAGAAGTGATCCATGAAGCTGGTGTAGGCGATGCCCTTGGCCACGAAGTCCATGGAGGATGGCAGCGCACGCTGGAACCACTCGACCACCGGCTGGTAGCCGATGAGGGTGAGCAGCAGGCAGAAGGCGACGCTCACGATGAAGCAGACCACCTGGCTGCGGGTGAAGGCGCTGACGGCGGAGGTCACGGCAAGGCAGCCGATGGCATAGCAGTAGCTGGCCACGTAACCGGTGATGATGGGGCCACGGTCCGGATCGCCCAGGTAGAACACCGTCCAGGCAATGGGGAAGGTAAGGAACAGGCCGAGCAGCCACACGCTGGCGGCGGCGAAGTACTTGCCCACAATGGCGTGCCAGGGGGCGATGGGCATGGTCATCAGCAGCTCCAGGGTGCCCAGGCGCTGCTCTTCAGACCACAGGCGCATGCCCACGGCAGGGGCGAGCACGATGTAGATCCAGGGATGCCAGAAGAAGAACGACTGCGTGAGCGAGGCGTTGTTGCTCTTGAGGAAACCTCCGAACAGGAACGCAAAGCCCATCGTGGTGAGCAGGAAGATAACGACGATGACGTAGGCGACGGGGGAGTTGAAGTACGCGAGGAACTCGCGCTTGAACACCGCCCAGGTATTGGCCAGGTCTTTCTTGGTAATCATGAGGGGAAAGAGAGTGAAGGTTTAAAAAGAATTAGCCGTCGGTGCGGGTGATGGAGCGGAAGACTTCGTCGAGCTTGCCTTCCTCCTGGTGCAGTTCGTCCAAGATCCATTGCTTGCCGGTGGCGAGAGCCGCTAGTTCGCGTGCCACATCGGTCCGCCGCCCCTTGGCAGGGTAGACACGACCGCTGAAACTTTGATCGGCAGTGGACAGGATTTCCACACGCTCCACGCCGGAGACGGCTTCAATCGCGGATTTGATGGCCGCGCCTGGGGCACCGTGGATGCCTACGCGCACGCTGCCAGCACCAGGGCCGCGCTGCTTGAGTTCATCGGGCGTACCGTCCGCAACCACCTTGCCGTGGTCAATGATGATGGCGCGTGAGCAGGCTGCCTCGACTTCTTCCAGGATGTGGGTGGAGAAGATGATCGCCTTGTTTTCGCCCATCCGCTTGATCAGGCTGCGCACTTCGTGCTTCTGGTTGGGATCGAGGCCGTCGGTGGGCTCATCCAGGATCAGCACTT
>JAQGPI010000220.1 GCA_028293175.1 Verrucomicrobiaceae bacterium
TACAAGGACCGCCTGAACGGCTTTTCCAACGTGCTGTTGAATCCCGACGCCTACACGCTGTTTGGCCTCCCCAATGCCGGGGCGGATCATGGCATTGTAGCGCATGATCCCATCAGCAATGCGATCCTTGCCTTCGGCATCATACCGGTCGCCATTGGTTTGGTCTTTAGCGCATGGGGGATGTGGCAGTTGCACAAGGTGATCTTCGTCATGCGCGATCCCACGCTGCAATTGCTGGCGGCTTCTTTCCTGGCGAACGCCGCAGGCAATATCGCGGTCACCATCGTGAATGGCAACCTATTGGGCACCTTCCCAGTGAACGTGTTCTTCTGGGTCTCGCTGGCCTTCGCCGTCTCGCTCCGCCATGCCGATGCAAGGCTTACCGCCAGCCGGCCGGTGGAGGTCCAGAAAGCCCCCGCGCAACAAATGCTCGTCCGGCGTCCTCCCGGTGTTTCACCCGGACGCTTTGCCCCCGTGCCGCGGAATTTCCAATGAGTCCAGCCTCCTCCAAATCCCCTGCTAGGTGGCAGCGATCCCACAAGATCGCGGCCGCTGCCGTGGGGCTGGCCGTGCTCCTGCTGGTGCTCGCGCTGCCCTATGCCGCTGGCTATGGCAGCTACCGCCGCACGATGTGGCAATTGCTCTCGGATGCGTGGTTCAATTCCCAGGACAGCACCTGGCAGCATGGCGCGCTGGCACCTTTCATCGCGGGCTACCTTGTCTGGTTAAAACGCCATGAGCTGGCGGCGCTGCCCTTGCGACCTTCTGCCTGGGGCTTCGGTATTCTGATGATCGCGATGGTGGCCTACTTCATTGGCTACAAGGCCAACAGCTACTACTTCGGCGCTATCGCCTTGCAGTTGATGCCTGCGGGCGCGGTGCTCGCGCTCATGGGCTGGCGGCAAATGCGCGTGCTGCTTTTCCCGTGGTGCATCCTCGCCTTCACCTGGCCCGTGCGTTTCCTGGAGGACACTCTCGGCTTCCAGTTGCGCTTTATCATGGTGCGCTGTGTGGCCGTGGTGCTTCAGGTACTGCACGCGCCCATTTGGAAAGACGGCACCACCCTGCTCTCTGCGCCTTCTTCGGGTCACGAGATTGGCGACTGGCTCAAGCTCAATGTCGATGGCCCATGCAGTGGCATGCGCACGCTCTTTGCACTCATGCTGGTCGCCGCCCTGTTCGCTTACTTCCGCCAGCACACCTGGGGACGACGCATCGCCTTGTTTGCCACCAGCATCCCCCTCGCTATCGCGGGCAACATGGTGCGCCTCTTCCTCTTGATTGGCGGCTCGGCGCTGTTTGGTCAATCCGTGGCGGTAGGCAATCAGGAGACCGAGGTCACCACCTTCCACTTCATGGCGGGCGTGGCCGTGTTCATCGTCGCTGTGGCAGGAATGCAGGGGATCTCGGCCTTGATGGACCGCTGGCTGCCCAAGGTCAAACCGAGTGCGCGCATTGCTCCTCAGCCTGCTATTTCACCACCTATGGGCTGGCTGCGCCCGGCGATGCTACTAGGCTTCTCCGTGGCCACCATGCTTGCTTGCTGGTTCTCCCCATCGGTCCAGACCGGTGATGAAGCAGGCGTGGTGATGAACCTGCCGCAACGGGTGCCCTCCTTTCTAGGTCTGCCGGAAAAGCCGGCCGCTGAAGAGACTAACAACCTGCCGGAGGACACCACGATTGCCAAGATGCTCTACAGCACCGCCGGATCGGGTGAGGGCGAAGGTGATCGCGTGCATGTGTCGCTGGTCCTCGCCGGCTCAGAACGCCGCAGCATCCATCGCCCGGAAGTTTGCCTTCCGGGCCAGGGCTGGAGCATTGTGGGGTCTGAGGTGGTGCCGGTGGAAATCACGCCTGGCAAGACTTTGCGCGTGAAGGATTTGACCATCGAAAAGACCGGCCACAACGCCGATGGCACCGAGACCCGCATTCGTGCGCATTACGTTTACTGGTTTATCGGCACGGACATCACCACGCCGAGCCATTTCGAACGTATCCTCAGGACAACATGGGACAGTATCGTGCGCAATGTGAACCATCGCTGGGCTTACGCCAGCGTGATGACGCTGGTAACCGAGGACCTCGATCCGAAAGATACCCACGAAAGACATCGAACGGATGAGCAGACAAAGCGTCTCATGTCCTTCCTTGTTCAGCAGCTTGTGCCCCGGTTCCAGAAAGAGTTCATGCCCCACCCCATCGCCAAATCATGATCGAAGCACCTTTTAACCCTGCTAAACTCAAACTTTTGCGCGAATGGATGCGCTCCAGCAAACGAGTGCTGGTGGCCTACTCCGGCGGCGTGGACAGCAGCCTGGTGCTGCGTGTGGCCACCGAAGAACTGGAACAGGAAGCCCTCGGCATTCTGGCGGTATCCCCCAGCCTGCCGGACAGTGAACGCCAGCAGGCCGTGGAGCTAGCCCAGGTGATGGGCGCCCGCCTCAAGCTGGTGCCCACGCATGAAACCGATGATGTGCGCTATCAGGCCAATGGCACCAACCGTTGCTTTCACTGCAAGGATCACGTGTACCAGACGCTGCGCCGCTATGCGGATGATCATGCCTTTGACCGCGTGGTTGACGGGATGAACGCTGAAGACACGCTGGATATGCGCCCTGGTCGCGCCGCTGCCAAACTGCACGGCATCGAGAGCCCGCTGCATGAGCTCGGCTTTACCAAAGACGATGTCCGCGCCGCAGCCCGCCACCTGGGCCTTTCCAATTGGAGCAAGCCCGCCGCCGCCTGCCTTGCTTCACGCATCCCTTACGGCACGACGGTTACCCCTGAATTGCTCAGCCAAGTCGAGCGTGCGGAGGCCGCTCTCCACGCTCTCGGTTTTACCGAACTGCGCGTGCGCCACCATGGCGACACGGCGCGCATTGAGGTGCCTGAGACTTGTTTCGACGATCTCATGGTGCGCCGCGCCGAAGTCATCGCCGCCCTGAAGACCAATGGCTACACCTATGTGGCCATGGATCTGCAAGGCCTGCGCTCCGGCAGCATGAACGAGGTGCTGGCCGGTAGGCAGCAGCCCGGCGTCGTTTTGGCCCAGCCAGTCTAAGCTCGGATCCATCGCGGAAGAATCCCGCATGTCCACCATCCTGCTCCTTTCCAAAGGGCTGGCGCGCTATCGCCATCTCTTCACCGAGCACTTCGCCCAGGCGTTGCCGCCGGAGGTGCAGGTCATCGCCTGCCCCTATGCCAAGGGCGGCACCCTATGGGAGGTGGACTTCCCTGCCCTAAAAGCCGCCAATGGCCGCGTGAACTACCGTGACTTCCCCGAATCACAGGCGGAGATCGCCGCTATGAAGCCCGATCTTATCGGCATCATGGACTACCCCGTGCCGATGCTGCGTGCGCTTGTTTATGGCCGAAGGCACAAGGTACCCGTCGTGGTGTTTACCGAGATGGGAGCGGGCCCGCCGGGCCAACCGGTGGGCCTGCGCACACGCTTGATTCACGCCGCCATGGCGCATCTGACCCAAGGGCAAGTGGCGCATTCACCAGCGGCCATCACACCCTTTGGCGCAAGCAACCGCCCCATCATCTTTGCCCCGCATTCCATTGATACCACGGAGTTCGTGCCGCGGGCATGGCCAGAGAGTCCCAGCACGGAGCCTTGCCGCTTGTTGTGCGTGGCCCAATATGTGGAGCGCAAGGGCCAGGACTTGCTCGCCAGCGCCCTTCAGCGTGTGAAGGCGGCGGGTCTTCCCTTCACTCTGCGTCTTGTAGGCAACAACAATGATCAGACCTGGGTGCGCAGCGTGATCAATGAAGCCGGCATCGGTGCCGAGACCACCATCACTGGCCCGAAGATGGGCGCCGATTTGATCGCTGAATTTCAGCAGGCCGATGTGTTTGTGCTGCCTTCCCGATTCGATACTTACGGCGTCGTGACGCAGGAGGCCGCCGCCTGCGGTTTGCCTTTGCTCATCAGCCGACATGCGGGCTCCTCCATCAGCCTAGTGAAGGAAGGTCAGAACGGTCATGTGATCAATCCCGACAACCCCGCCTGTTTTGCCGCAAGGCTGCAGGAGGTGATCACCCATCCGCAGCGGTGGCCTGCCATGGGCGCGCTGTCGCGGTCGCTGGCCGAGTCGTTTTGCGTTCGCCGTCTCGGTGCCGAAGTGGCCCGCTGGATGCAGCCCATGCTCAATCACTGAGCCCGTTTTTAATCTCCCTCACCCTCCCCCGCCATGACGAGCATCCTCGGCCTCTCCGCCTACTACCATGACAGCGCCGCCGCGTTGGTCTGCGATGGAACCATCCTCGCTGCCGCGCAGGAGGAACGATTCACGCGCATCAAGCATGACTACCACTTCCCCACCAATGCGGCGCGCTACTGCCTGAAGGAAGCGGGCATCCAAATCGAAGACCTCGATTACGTCGCCTTTTACGACAAGCCGCTGCAAAAATTCGATCGTCTGCTGGAGACCTATCTGGCCTTTGCGCCGATGGGTTTGCGCAGCTTCATGATGGCCATGCCGCTCTGGCTCAAGACCAAGCTGCACCTGCCGCGCGAGATCCGTAAAGCCCTGGATGGCCGCTACAAGAAGCGCGTGGTCTTCACCGGCCATCACGAAAGCCACGCCGCCAGCGCCTACTTCCCCTCGCCTTTCGACAAGGCGGCGATCCTCACCGTTGACGGCGTGGGCGAGTGGGACACCGCCACCATCGGCATTGGCGAGGGCAACCGGATCAAGCTGCTCAAGACGATGCATTTCCCGCATTCGCTGGGCCTGCTCTACAGCGCCTTTACGTACTTTTGCGGCTTCAAGGTGAACAGCGGCGAGTACAAGCTCATGGGCCTCGCGCCGTATGGCCAGCCGAAGTACGCCGACCTCATCTACAAGCATCTTATCGACCTCGCAGATGATGGTTCGATGGCGATGGACATGAGCTACTTCAACTACTGTGAAGGCCTGCGCATGACCAACGACAAGTTCGCCGCGCTGTTCGGCGGACCTGCGCGCAGTGCGGAGACGCCGATCACTCAGCGCGAGATGGATCTTGCCGCGAGCATCCAGGTGGTAACCGAAGAAGCCGTGCTGCGCATGGCCCGCTATGCCAAGGAACTGACCGGCTGCGAGAACCTCTGCATGGCCGGTGGCGTGGCGCTGAACTGCGTGGCCAATGGCAAGCTGCACCGCGCAGGCATCTTCAAAAATCTCTTCGTGCAACCTGCTGCCGGTGATGCCGGCGGTGCGCTGGGCGCGGCTCTGTTCGTGCATCACCAGCTCCTGGACAACCCGCGCAAGGCCGATCCTGGCGACTCCATGCAAGGCGGCCTGCTGGGCCCCAAGTTCACCAACGACGAGGTGCGCGCCGAGCTTGATCAAATCGGTGCCGTGTATGAGTTCATCGAAGACGAAGCCAAGCTGCTCGAAGTCGTAGCGAAAGAAGCCGCGACCGAGAAGGTCATCGGCTGGTTCGCCGGGCGTATGGAATTCGGTCCCCGCGCCCTCGGTTCACGCAGCCTCATCGGCGATGCCCGCAGCCCGGTCATGCAGGCGCAGATGAACCTGCGCATTAAGTTCCGTGAGTCCTTCCGACCCTTTGCTCCGGTGGTGTTGCGCGAAGATGTTAGTCAGTACTTCGATCACGATGGCGAGAGCCCCTACATGCTCATCGTCGCCGACGTGAAGAAGGATCAGCAGCTTCATCTCAGCGCTGAAGACCAGGCAGCCATGCACGATACGGACCTGCGCAAGCGCGTGAACGTGCCCCGTTCCACCATCCCCGCGGT
>JAQGPI010000242.1 GCA_028293175.1 Verrucomicrobiaceae bacterium
GGTCTCGGCGAAAATCGAATCTTTCATCTTCCCTAAAATCGCACAAACGGACGTAGATCATAAAGCCCGCATCGAACAATTGCGCAGTGAGGCGGAAGCGAAGGTTCGCGTGGTGGATGAGAAGCATCAGGCGGAGCTTGCGGTCCTAAGCGCTGAAGAACATCAAAAATGGAGCGCCCTTCAACAGCACTGGCTGGCTGAGACCCGACCCGTTTACCAAGGCGCTGCTGAAATGAATGCCGCCGCGAGCACCCGCTTTCCGCCGTGGTCGGATGAATTTGGCGAAAATTGGAAACCGACAAATCATTTCAACCCAGATGCTCCCTTTGCTCATCTCGATATCGATCTAGGCAAACACGCCGAGACCTTGCCCAAGGACAACCGGCTGGCCCTGCCCGGTCCGCCTCGGTTCAGCCTGCCTTTAGCCCTGTCCTTCCCAAACGAGGGCTCCGTTCTGTTTGAATCCAAGGTCTCTGGTGATGCCTCGGTGCTGGATACGTTCAACAACATCATCCTTCGCCTGCTGACCACGACGCCTCCGGGCAAGCTCAGCTTCACCATTCTTGATCCGGTGGGATTGGGCCAGAACTTCGCCGGGATGATGCACCTTGCGGATTACGAGGAAAGCCTCATCAACCGCCGCATCTGGACCCAGCGTGACCAGATTGAGGAACGTCTCGCCGAGCTCAACGAGCACATCGAAAAGGTGATTCAGATGTATCTGCGCAACGAGTATCAGAGCATCACCGAGTACAACGAGCAGGCGGGCAGTGTGGCGGAAAAATACCATGTGCTGGTAGTCGCTGACTTCCCTGCCAACTTCAGCGACGTCGCCGCCAAGCGCCTGATGAGCATTGCGGCCAGCGGCGCGAACTGCGGTGTGTACACCTTGATACACTGGGATCAGCGCCATCCCCTGCCGGATGGCTTCGTGCCAGAAGACTTGCGCAAGGCGGGCATCAACATCCGCCATGAACCCCAGGGCTTCATCATCAGCCCTGTGCAGGCCGAAATGGGTGCGACTTTGCGTTTTGATCCGCCGCCGCCGCCAGATCTCGCCGTCGAGCTCGTGCACAAGATCGGCAAGAGCAGCATTGACTCGAACCGTGTGGAGGTACCTTTCGCGCAGATTGCGCCGAAGCCAGATGAATTGTGGACCAACGACACTACCAACGAGCTGCGCATTGCCATCGGCCGCACTGGAGCGACCAAGTTGCAATACCTGGCCATTGGCAAGGGGACTCGCCAGCATGCATTGTTCGCAGGTAAGACCGGTTCCGGCAAGTCCACCCTCTTCCACGTCATCATTACGAACCTCGCCCTAGCGTGCAGTCCAGAGCAGGTGGAGTTCTACCTTATCGATTTCAAGAAGGGTGTGGAATTCAAATGCTACGCTTCAAAGAAGCTGCCGCATGCGCGCGTCATCGCCATTGAAAGCGACCGCGAGTTCGGCCTCAGCGTCCTTCAGCGTGTGGATGATGAACTCAAGCGCCGAGGCGACATGTTTCGCAAGCTGGGCGTGCAGGACATCCCGGGTTACAAACGCGCCGGCGGCAAGGAGCCGATGCCGCGCACATTGCTGTTAATCGATGAGTTCCAGGAGTTCTTCGTCGATGACGACGCCGTTGCTCAGTCCGCCTCGCTGCTGTTTGACCGCATCGTGCGCCAGGGCCGTGCCTTCGGCATCCATGTGCTGCTGGGTTCGCAGACGCTCGGCGGTGCCTACTCCCTCGCACGTGCCACCATCGGCCAAATGGTCATCCGAGTCGCCTTGCAGTGCAACGAGGCCGATGCCTACCTCATCATGGATGACAACAATCCCGCGCCGCGCTTGCTCTCGCGCCCCGGTGAAGGCATCTACAATGATTCCGCCGGTGCGGTGGAAGGCAACAGCCCCTTCCAAGTCGTTTGGATGAATGACGATGAACGCGACAACTACCTCGACAAGATTCACGATCTCGCTGTGCAACGCCACGACACGCATGTCGGTCCCATCGTCTTTGAAGGCAATGCCCCCTCGGACATTGAAGAGAACTACCTACTGGCCAGCCTGCTCCGACAGAAGCCAGCCAGCCCTCCTGTCATTTCCCGCGCTTGGTTGGGAGCGCCAAATTCGATCAAGGGCCCTACCGAGGCCGCGTTCAGCCGCCAGAGCGGCAGCCATCTGCTCATCGTCGGCCAGCGTGAAGAGTCTTCATTGACCATGGTCGGCCTCTCCATGCTTGCCCTCGCCGCGCAGCATCCCGTGGGCACGGCCAAGTTCGTGCTCATCCACAGTTCTCCCCCCGGTTCCCCGGATGCGGAGTTCCTCGATCAGGTGGTGACGGCCATTCCCCATGGTGTTTCCGTCTCGCGCGGCAGTGACCTTGCCGAAGTGATCAACGACATCTCCACGGAACTTAAGACCCGCACCGCCGGTGGTAACGGCCCGTCGGTTTTCCTGTTCATCCACGGCCTGCATAAGTTCAAGAAGCTGCGCCAGGAAGACGATTTCTCCTTCTCCATGAGCGACGATACCACCGTCAGCCCCGCTGCGCAGTTCATTGAACTTATCACGGAAGGCAGCACCCAGGGCATCCACGTGATCACGACAGTCGATACTTACAACAATGTGAACCGCAGCCTCAGTCGCAAGGCGCTCAGCGAGTTCGAAATGCGCGTCGTCTTCCAAATGAGCGCCAACGATTCCGCCAGCCTCATTGATTCACCGAAGGCGAGCAACCTGGGGCTGCACCGTGCGTTGTTTTACAGTGAACACGCGGGCACCTTAGAGACGTTCAGGCCCTATGCCGCGCCTTCAAAGATGTGGATCGAAACGACGGCGGCAACGCTCGCCAATCAATAAGTGATCACGACGTGAGCAAAGCGCTTCGTCCGCTGGGTGCCGGTCGTGATATCGTCCACCGACACAGCCTCAAAAGCGCCGGAAGTCGCTAACACCACCGCTGCATTCGTAGCGGGGGTCCAGTTCACCAAATCATCGCTGAACTCCACTACGTAGGTCGGCGGTGTTTGCGAACCCGCTACCCGTCGTATGAATTCCACCCGCAGCCGTTGTTGGTTGCCGGTGCCGATGAGCAGGGTGATGGGCACGCCTCTTCTAACCAGTGTGCTGCCAGAAAGGACCAGGGGGGCCACATCACTCAGGCTGGGATTGAGACCGAAGGCAAACTCCTCCAGGTTCTTCATGCCGTCCTTATCAGGGTCAGCCGTCTTTGCAGCGGCTGTGCCCACAAGGCTGTTGTCGATCGTAAACTGAGTGTAGGCATATTTAGAGTTTTGAATCGTCAACGTGGCTGGAATGCCCAGCGCCGTCATCTGATCCCATCCATACGAGTCCGCCTTGGAAGGACTGGACACCGCGTTTTGCGCTTGCATTCCCAACACATAAGTCCCCGATGCCAAGGAGTTTGAAAGAGGCAGGGACACATTGTAAAGGCCGCTGCTGTTATTGCCGCTTGTGCGATTGCCAACGGAGTACGTGGCACTTGTCACCTGGGTGCCATCCGCAGAGTACAATTTGACGTATCCCGTCGCCACATCGGAGGTCACGCTCATGGTGATGCCCACGGTCGTGCTTCCGGTGGTCCCTACGTCCACCGTCGAAGGTGAAAGAGTGATCGAGGGCTCAGGGATGATCATTTGATTGCCCCCGGGCTGAACAGTGAGCTTCAGGCTGCCTTGCGCCGACCCGTCATGCCCTGCCACACTGATAAAGTACGAAGCGTCTGGTGCTCCATGTGACTGAAAGCGGATGCGACTCACCCCTCCCTCCGAGGCTTCATTGTTCACATGCACAAGTTGCAGGTCGTTCAGGCCCGTTCCCGTCCACAGTGCCAGCACCGTATCAACGGCGCTACCCACGGTGTTGATTTCATACCAGATGTCCGCTGCTGGCTTAAACAAATACCACACGGTACCCTGATAATTCGAGGCCGTAT
>JAQGPI010000268.1 GCA_028293175.1 Verrucomicrobiaceae bacterium
GCCACACAGCACCTGGGACAAGGAGGTCTCCAGGATGATGATAGAGCGGTCCGGCGCGTACACCTCTGCCACCTCCGGTGCAAAGATCACATCCGCGCCCGCTGCCTCGCACTTCGCCGCATCCGCCGCCAGCTCGCGCGGGTAGCGGGAAAAATCCTCCTTGGGGCCGAACTGCAAGGGGTTCACAAAGATGCTCACCGCTACGCGGCCCTCCGCCCCCGCCATCTCGCGCGCCATCCGCACCAGATGCACATGACCCTCATGCAGCGCGCCCATCGTGGGCACCAGAACCACACGCCGCTGCATGCCAACGTTGCGACGCCACGCGCGGAGATCGGATTCAAGGTGGAAGATTTGCATGTTGGAGAGGCGGGGGCGTTTAAAAATGATCTAGGGTGGCAGTGCGATCAAAGAAAACTCACATCAAGCATGACGCCGAACAACGCGCTTTTGTAGCACTCCGGTGCTGCTGCACTTCTAGCGCCATTATCTGCCATGGCACTTACTCTACACGCACATCCGCCCAGTACCCAAACTCCCAGGACCAGCCGGTGGCATGGCCTTCCGGCCGCACAGTCACATCCATGTCCGCGTGTGAGGCGAGGTCGATAGCGACTTCCTTCCAGCGAGGTTTGTCGTGATTCACAGGCATCTTTTTGACCTCCTTGCCGTTCACCAAAACGACCAGCTCCCAGTCGCCACGGTCATCTGCTGCGACGGCAAATTTCAGCGTGTGCTTGGCGGCATCAACCTTGAACTTCCGCTCCAATGAAGCGGGCGTTTTGCGGTCCTCGAAGGGATGCATCATCAGCACATTCTTCCGGCCATAATATTCAGACAGCTTGATCGGCGTGCGATCAAATTCCGGTGCGCTCACCTTCCACTGCGGGTTCCACAGGCTCACGCCTTCCCAATCGATGGCATAATTGCCCGTCGCCTTTTTGGGCCCAGCGTCAATGCTGGCACCCAGCAGCTTCTTCTTTTCCTGAGTCAGCGGACCCTCATCCGGTGGTGCGAGAATGTACCAGATGAGATTGCGGAACTGATCATCCGGCAAGCCACCGAATCCCACGGGCATCAAGGAGCGGTGGGTATTTTCTAGCTTCGCAATCTGGGTGCGCTCAATGGTCTGCTCCGCGCCACCGATGGCCAGCAGCTTTACATGCGCGGGCGTGTCTTCCGTGACACGACCGATCAGTACCTGATTGTCCTTGGTGGTGAGCGTGAAGCCCTCGTAGCCGTTGCCGATGATCTGGTTGGGATCGATCACGTTGGCAAGAATCGCGTCAAGATTGCTGCGGCCGCTGCCAATCAGTTCAGGCCCCACTTTCTGCCCACCGCCGTAGAAGGTATGGCAGACCATGCAGGTGCCCTGGAAGATCAGCTTGCCAGCAGCAAGGTCAGGCTCGCCTTCCAGGCAGGCCTTCTTCTTCGCAGCGATTTGCGCCTTGATGTTGTCGTCGGGCTCCTGCCATGCGCCTAACACACGGAAGGCATGATCGCGAACGGACTTGTCCGCATTGGTGGCCAGTTGACGACGAATGGAAATGGGGAAGGTGCCGGTGCTAATCTTGTTCTCCTTCACTGCATCCAGCATGGCATGCGCCCATTCAGCACGGCTGGTGAGCGCTCCGAACGCGGCCAATCGCAAGCTATTGTCCTTCGAAGCTGCAAGGCTGGTGAGGGGATTAATGAAGACCTTATCGCCTAGATCAGAAGTGGCGCGGATCACTTCGGTAACGAGCGGCACCGGCTGCGAACTAGTATCTGCCAGCACCGCCATGAAGGCCTCGCTGGCCGCCTTGCCGCGCACCTTGCGCAAGGTCTTCGCATTCCCAATGCGCTGGGCTTCCGGCGTCTTCGCATCCAGCATCTCGCTGGCGATGCGCTTCACCGCCTGCTCATCACCCCACAGGGTGGCGAGGCTCTGCGCGTGCTTTCGCACATCCCCATTCTTGCTGTCGGCCAGGGTGGTGAACAAGGCAGAGAAATCCTTGGTTGGCTTGATCACACCACCGTCCTGACCCTTCTCCAAGCCGTCCAGCGCGTGGGCAAGAAGCACATCGTGGCCTTTGATCTTGGTGAGGAAATCGAGGGCAAGATCAAGGTTTTTGGGGTCCCGTGTATCACACAGGCGGCGCATCATTTTGTAAGTAATAACTTGGGAGAGAGGCTCTGTCTTCGGTCCCAGATTGGCAAGCCATCCCGTCCAAAATTCTGCATTCGTCAGATAAGGTTCGATCGCCATCCAGACGGCAAAAGCCATTGTCTGGTCGGCAGACTTAGCCTCTGCGTGCATGATTTCGGTCAGTACCTGCGGCAGATAACCTTCAGGCATTGTCCATGCGCGACGCATGCGATCAGTCGTAGAAAAGTTGAACATGTACCTTGTGGCATAAGCGACGTCATACCTCGTGAGAGAATCACCATCCCTCGCAATGGCTGCTAGGGTAACTGCATCATAAAATCGGAACTGATCAGCAAGCCAGCGTGCAAGCCACCTTTTTATTGCGGGATCAGAGTTCCTCGCCATCGAAAGTGCTGAACCAACGGTGGCCGAAGAGTTAGTGCTATAGGGCATCTCATTCCTTGTGATGAGCGTCCACAACATTTCACGAGCGGTCTGTACGTTAGCTCCAGCAGCAATGGCAGCGGCCATTTTTTTGGATTCACCATCAAGGGAGGACTTTTCCGACAGCACCCGCCGTGCCCAGCGCCGCATCCAGTTGTTAGGGTGTTCCAGCAGTTTGACCAAGGCCGGAGCGTCGAGCTTCGAAAGGTCCATGCTGGCCTCTGGCCGCGAGTGGTCAGGGGCGGGTGCCTTGCCACCATCAGCCTTTTGGGCCTTCACCATTGCGAGAAGTTCTTTTGCCTTGCCAACGCTCTCATTTACGTCGAGCCGCAGTTTTTCCGCAGCGGCTTGACGATTCTTTTCGGCCGTGGCCTTGCGTTTGTCCGCTTCCGTCGGTTCCCGGTATGGCCCGCTGTTGACGAGGCCCGACTTGGATTTCTCCATGGCTGCCACAGCTTTGGAGATGGCCGCGAGCTTCTGGGCGGCTTTCTGCCTTGAAGCCTCGAGTGCAGACTTCCCTCCGGTATAGACCACCCGCCAGATACGTCCTCTATCACGGTCCACGCCTTCGGGATTGGCCTTCGCATTCTGATAGCAGGGGTACTTGTCGCACCAATCCATGATCCACAGATTGCCGTCCGGGCCGGTGCGGGTGCTGACGGGACGGAACCAGCCGTTGTTGGCGCGCAGGAAGTCGCGGCGGGGCTCGCATGTGAAGGTGGAGCCGACGGGCGTGAGGATTTCCTCGTGAATGGCGTTGTCGTGGATGTTGCCGATGAAGGCATGGCCCCAGGTATCCTTGGGATACACGCCGCCCTGGTAGATCGTGATGCCCGCATAGGCCGCGCGGAAGTGCTTGTGCGTCACGATGCTGGGTAGGAGCTCGTAGGAGTATGGGTTCTCCGGCGCTCCACCCTGGCGCACATAAATACCGCCGGGCGCCATGTGGAAAAAGTGATCGATCACGCAAGCGCTGACGAAGAAGTTGCCGCGTTCATCGTAGTCCGTGCCCCAGGGATTGCTTGTACCATCCGCGAAGACTTCGAACTCCCATGGAGCCTCTTTGCCAGCCTCGGAAGGCCGACAGCGACCGATGCCAGCATCGAACTTGAAACCTTCGTTTTCCGGCTGGCCGGGGCGGCGCACCTTGCTGTTGGTGAAGACGCCATGAGTCATGTACAACCAGCCATCGGGGCCCCAGCAAAAGCTGTTCACCAGCTCGTGCGTGTCCTCGCGACCGAAGCCGGTAAGAATCACACGCCACTGGTCTGGCTTGTCATCGTGATCATTGTCACGGAAATGAAGCAGGTGCGGCTGCTGGCCCACGTAGACGCCGTCATCGCCGCATATGATGGCGCTGGCGAGGTTAAGACCTTCCACGAACACCGTGCGCTTATCTGCTACGCCATCGTTGTCTGTGTCCTCCAGGATGACGACGCGATCCTTGGGCACTTCAGATTGTGGATTGCGGACTCCGGATTGCGCCAGGCAAATAGCAGGCACGGCGTGGTACTTGTCGTCCTTTGCCTCGCCGCCGAAGGGGCGCTTTTCTTCCGGCATGGGTGTGCCTTCGGGATATTCAAAGGCCTCCACCATCCACAGGCGTCCGCGTGTGTCCCAGGCCATCGCTACGGGATTCACCACCAGCGGTTCGTGGGCAAAACAGCGCACCTCATAACCATCGGGCACGGACATCTGCTTCTGCGCCTCCTCGGGGCTGGGGCAGGTGGTGTTGGCAGGAGCACGCACGCCCTCCAGTTCGACGGCAGCATGGGCGGCGCTGAAGGAAAGAGCGCAGGCGGTGAGGAGACGGGCAAAACGGTTCATGGATAAATAGCAGAGCAATACCAACGCATATCAGGCGGGATGTTTGGTGGACATCTTTTATCGTCTTTCGGACAAATCACTGCCACTGCGCCAGACGTTCCGGGAAAGGACACTCAAGACAAGCTGAGTCGTCCTCCAGGCAGAAGTCCTCATAAATCTGCAGCAGCCCCTGCTGATGGTGCAGCTTCCTTTGGAACACGCGGGCGAGCGGTGATTCGCCAAACAAGCGCAGGGCCGCGCGGCGCACCTTTTGATTGTCCAACAAAGCGGGCAGCTCGCGATACTCCTGCCATACGGCGGGCCGTTCCTGAAATAGCAGAGGATACACCACATTCGCTAGTATTTCGTTAACGCGGCTCTCACCGATCATGGACACGGGCTTATTGGAAGGTGCGGCCGAGAGCGTGTAGTGCTTGTCCCAGTACTCATGATGCAGTGAAGCCATGACTTCGCACCATCGCTGGCGGTCCCAAGCATCAGCATGCTTCAGCGGCTTGAAGATCTTGCTCCAGTTTTGCAGCAAGCCCGCCAGTGCCCCTAACCGGCGCTCGGGATGATTGCCGGGGCGCGCACCTGCAATCTTCCAAGGCAGCCCCTGGGCCGGCTCCTGCCAGCGAACAAATTCGCTGCGCTGTTTCCACCAGTATTCCCAGAGCTGACGCAGGTATTCCTTGGTGCCCGCCTGTGCAGTGTCATACGGTGTATTATCCAGGAAACCGGAGACGCCAAACAACAGCGCTTCACGAGCCGGGGGTTCCTCTGCCAACAAGCGCCGGACCGGCAGCCGTTGCGCCAGCACAGTAAAGGGCCGTTGATTGCTACGGTAACCAAGAGCCTGTGCGAGCACCTGATACACGGCCTGCTCGCGCCCTTGCACCTGCACGCACTGGTGCAAGCGTTTCGATTTGCGCTGCAAACGGTACTGCGCCGATGCTTCGATCAGTGACTGGACGGCCGCCTCTCCCATGGATGCCAAAGGGGTGGCGCAACGGCCGAGCCTTGCCTCAGCCATGCGCTCCCGTTTGATAAAGCCATCCGCCAGCATCTCGGGCCGCAACTGCACCTGCGGTACCTCGCGATGCTCAAGCGTGCGGGTGTAGGCGCGGCTCTCCGCCGGGCCGTGGATATAAAGATGCAGGATCACGTTGCCGTAATCCGAATTCGCCCCGTGACCGTGGCGCTCCCAGTCGCGCACATCCGGGTCCAGCTCGATGGGACCCTGAACGACGGTCCCATTGATCAGCGCTGCGCAGTTCAAGAAGTCCGGACCCGGGCCAGAGTTCCAGACACCGAAATCTCGCACCAGCACGCGCTCCCCGTCTACGGTCGTGAACTCCATGCCGAACTCACCCGCGAACCACAGACTCTGCAATTGCAGTTCCGGCATCGGCTCGCTCCAGCCTCCGAGCAGCCCCGGCTCCTGCACGAGGCCGGTGAAGACCTCGCTGCGAAAGCGTTCGTAGCGAGCGGCAGGCGTGGATGATGGGCTCATGAGAGGAATGCAGAAAGCGCACAGAGTACACCCGCCGCATCCCCGCCGTCACGCGCGTTTACAAGGGTTTCGTCACATGCAAATACGCCTCCACATCGCCGGGCGACATGGTGATGCGCAGTTGTTCCGGCTTGCTGCCTGTCGGGGCCAGCGCCAGCATTTGCTCGGCGGTGCGATGCTTTAGATCCCAGTCCAACACGTACTTCATGAAGTGGCGGATCGGGTTCGCAGGCGTGAAGTTGCACACCAGCAGGCGGCCGCCGGGGGCCAGCATGTTGTACATGCTCTGGGTGAGACGGCGTGTCACGCGGTCGCTAAAGTAATCATAGAGGCCCGTGCAGTAAATGAAGTCGTAGCCGCCCGCCTTCGCCACGGGGCCGAAGGATTGCACGCCTTTTCGAGCCATGCGCCCTTCGTCCAGGATCAAGCCCTGCACGCTCATCTTCACGTACGAGGCACGCATCAGGCGCCAATGCTCGCGCATGGCCTCCTCCACGTTGGTCTTGGCAAAGGCCAACGTGTCCGCGCTGAAGTCCACCAGAGTGAAGTTGGTGTTGTTGCAAAGGTCGTCATTGGCCGCGAAGCGCACCACTTCGTTCGCCGCGCCGCAGCCGATACTCAGTACACGGAATTCCTCGCCGCGCTCGTGGCAGAGTTCTGCCTGGTCGTGCAATGCTTCCAGAATCGTCTTCAGCCGTGTGCGGTAGGCTTCACCGGCGGGATTCAGCACCAGCCAGGCGTTCAGCACCTTGGCGAAAAGAGTGTGCCCTTCGAAGGGTTCGCCCAGCAGCTTTTGTAGCGCGCCGTAGTCTCCCGCATAACCGAGCGGCTTAGAGTAGATGTGATGGATGAACGGCGAGCACATCATGTAGGGGTGCAGGTGCTGGCGCACCAGCGAATGGTATTCTGCATCCAGCTCGGGAGGAATACCGTCCGAAGCACGTTCAAAGCGTTCGAACACTTCGTTGATGGCTGGCCCCATGCCTTCGAACAACTGGGGCATAAGGGAGCGCAGGGCAGTGTTGCGCGTATCATCGGGCTGCGATTGAAGGCTGATCTCGATGCGGTCCAGTCCTTGCTTGGCCTCGTCCAAAAGGGAAGCAACCTCTGCTACCACCGATTTGAACACTTGGCTGATGCGCTGCAGGATGCGCATGCGTTCCAGGAACGGCGCGAGCACCTGATCCTGGGAGAACTTGGCTGCAAATGTGGAAGAGGGCTGCTCTTTCCAGGGGCCTTGCAGCGTCCACTCACAGATCAGCGAGCGGCCTGTGTTCATTGCCTTGCTCAAGCGGGCAGGACCGCGGTAAGCCTGATGGCGTGCGAGCGTGACCACCGCCTCGTTGGTTTGCCAGCCGGGCATCAGCACCTGGAGGGGGTTGAGCACCTCGCAGACTACGAAGTGGGGGCTCACCCGCATGATATCGCCGGAGATGCGCTGGCCGTCCGTGGTGGTGGCCTCGAAGCGGTTGGCGTGCTCCATTAGTAATGCGCCATCGCGCAGGAAGGTCGCAGCGATGCTCCGTTCTAGAGGCACATCGCCATCCTCAGGAGTGACCGAGGCCGGAATTCCCTCCGCAGAAGGGAAAGGGATGATGGTTGAGGGCGGGCCTTCTACCTTCGGTGGCAGCCCTGCCGGAAGAGCGGGACCACGACTCATGGAACCGGGCATTGGCGACGGCGAAACAGGCATCATGGGAATGAGGGAGGGTGTGGACGTTGGCGTAACAGGAATAACAGGGCCATGAGCCGTCGGCACGTGTTCTTCCAAAAGTTGACGAAGTTCCATCCAGCCGAGGGGCATTTGCACCACGTGGCAGCCATCAATCACAGCAGGCACGGGCAGAGCCTGAACCTGTGGACTCGATACAGGAATAAAACCTAAGATAGGGACCTCCCCATGAGCCGCCTTGATTTTCGCGATCGCTTCTTCCGCTACCAAACCGCGCATGCCCAAGTTAATCAAAACCGCACACAGCTCCTCAGTCTCCATGCGCTTCAGGCCCACATCCACTGACGAGCAAAGAAACACCTCGCAGGAGTTGCCCATGGCTGTATTCAGCGATTCCGCGAGACTTAAATCGTCGGCAATCACCAGAAGCGAGGGAGTCTTCGAAAAGATTTTCATAGCGATTTTGAGAGGCTTCTCGTTATCGAGATTTAAAGTTGAGAAGCAATGTATATCACGAAAAGAAATGGATTACTAAAAAAACATCCTAAATTAGGATTCACGCGAAAATAAATGTTTCGCCAATTGTCGTAACCGGTCGGCTGCTGTTCCGAATATGTCTAGAGCCTTCATGGCTTCTGCCGTTAAGCGGTCCGCTTCTTGACGTGCGCCTTCCAGGCCGAGCAGGGCAGGGTAGGTGGATTTATTGGTTGCCAAGTCCTTGCCCGCGCTCTTGCCCAGCTTTTCGCTAGTTTGCGTGACGTCCAGGATGTCATCAATAATTTGAAAAGCCAGACCGGTGTCCCAGCCAAAGGTATGCAGTGCCTTGAGCTGTTGCCGGCTCGCACCGGCGCTCATGCCTCCGAGCTTGATCGAACTGGTGAGCAAAGCCGCTGTTTTGCTCTCGTGGACATATCGCAGGTCCTCCAACGGCAATTTTTTGCCCTCCCCTTCCAGGTCCATCACTTGGCCGCCGATCAAATGACGGCTGCCCGCAGTGACCGCTAGTTCCAGCACGTAGTCCGCCGCGTTGTAGGTGCCGTTCGCTGGAATGCGGGCCACGAGTTCAAAGGCCAGGGCTTGCAGGGCATCTCCCGCAAGGACTGCGATGCCATCCCCAAACACTTTGTGGCAGGTGGGCACTCCACGGCGAAAATCGTCATTGTCCATGCACGGCAGGTCGTCATGAATCAGGGAGTATGTGTGCAGGCACTCCACGGCGCAGGCCGCCTTCATCGCGCTGTCCAAATCACCGCCACAGGTTTCCGCCGCTGCCAAGCACAGAATGGGCCGCAGACGCTTGCCACCGGCGAACATGCTGTGGCGCATGGCCTTATGAATGGTGGCCGGCGAAGTGTCCGCGCTGGGAATGAATTGATGCAGAGCAGCATCTACCAGAGCGCACCTTTCGTTGATATAGGTCTTAAGGTCTGACATGGACATTTTCACCAACATGTTAGCATACAATGCCTCATAATAAAGAAACTTGAGCTTTCGAGATCACCTGAATATCATTAAATACAGATATTTTACACAACAGCCATGACAGATATACCTACCAATTCCGACCTCAGTCTCCTCGGACGCTCGGAACATCGCCTCCCCGCGTCTCCCGCCGAGGCCACCTTGGAAACCTTTGTGAACCGAACGCAGGGTCGGAATTACACCATTCATCTGAACTGCCCGGAGTTCAGTTCCATCTGCCCCGTTACCGGTCAGCCTGACACAGCTCACTTGGAGATCTTCTACATCCCTGATGAGCGCTGCATCGAGACCAAGTCGCTGAAGTTCTACCTCGCCTCCTACCGCAACCACGCCTCCTTTAATGAGGAAATCGTGAACCGCGTATTGGACGATGTGGTGAAAGCCTGCGCGCCTAAGCAAGCCATCGTGCGCGGGAAGTTCGCTCCACGCGGCGGCATTCAGCTCACTTGCGAGGCCAGCCATCCGAATCGCGAGGAGCCGCTGAAGTTGTAAGAGCAACGGTCCTATTTTCGAATCCAACGCGAGCCCCAGGCGACACTCCATTGATATTTCCTCGCGTGCTCCCGGATGAGGAAGGGCAGGTCCTGTTCGTGCACCAGCTCGAAGGTTTCGGAAAGCTGCTCCTGCAACCAGTCGCGAGTGGAGCCCTTGGGCCAGTTCTCGGGTGGGGTGAAGTCCGCCAACCAAGTGCAGGGCGTGGTGAGCAGGAGCTGGCCACCGGGCTTTACCAGTGAAGGCAGACGCTCAATCAGCTTCTGCGGCTCGGTGAGACGGCATAACAAATTGGCGGCATGCACCACGGCATAGGAGCCGAGGCCTGCGCGCAGGTCCATGGCATCACCTTGCTCAAAGCGCACATTTTGGCGCGGTAGGTTCTCTGGCACACTGGCGGTCAAAGTGGTGGTTAGCGTGCCTTCCTCCAGCCGCTGATAACCGAGCGCCTGACCTTGCTGAAGATCTTCTGCCGCATCGACAAACCGTTGCGAGAAATCAATGCCCGTCACTTCGTCCACGAAGGGTGCCAGCTCGAAGGAAGACCGGCCTACGGCGCAGCCCAGATCCAGCGCGGTGGCCATGTCGGGAATGATGAAAAGATCGATCAGCTCCAGCACCGAGCGCACAGCAAAACCCAGCGCCTCCTGCGGGCCCTTGGCCCATGGCAGCACTTCTTGCGCGCTGCCGTAGTGGAAGAGCAGGTACTCGTCGAGCAGACGCTGGCTTTCGTAGATGTTATCGGCCATGGGAGGAGAAAAGAGGCCCAGTTGCGCCGCAACTTGGACTAGAATTTAACAAGACGTTTCAGCATCTCCAGTTGCGGCGCAACTGGGCTACTTGGTATTGCCGCGCTTAGGCCAGAGCGTCCGTCAGATACTTCATGGGCTGGAAGTGCTCAATTAGCACCTCCACCTTGCCGTTGCGGCTCATGCGCGTCTGCTTGATGTCAAAATTCGGGGTCTTGTGCGGGGCGAACAGGATATCGTCATGCGTCGCATTAGCCCGGCGCTTGAACAGTTCCGGTGTGATGTGACCGCCCAGATGATCGTCGCGGCCCGTGGCCAGATGGCAGGTGCCGAGCACCTTCTCATCCTGAATGTCCGCACCGCTCACCGGCAGCACCTGCGTACCGAAGCCTAGCTCGCCCAGCACGCCCGTCATCGGATCGTCCTTCAGCTTGTGGTTGTGTTCGTCGATGGTGCTTTGCTTGCCTTCGATCAATTCGCTTTTGATGATGCGGCCGCCCGTCACCGTCAGCTTGCCCAGCGTGCCGTCCTCGTACTTCAGCGGGAAGCAGCCTTCCGCTCCCGTCGGCACAAAGTACACCTCGCCCGCAGGCAGGTTCGCAATGTCCGGCGTCTCGCCGCGACAGAGCCCGTGCGACTTCTGTGCCTCCTGGCCGTCCAACTCAAGGCGCACCGTCATTTCCTCGCCGCCGTGCACCACGAAATCGATCTCCACCCAGTCGGCCCGGGTCATGGAGAGACGAAGTTTTTCCGCGTCGCGGCTCACATCATTGTAATCCACCGCCAGCCCCGTGTTCAGGATCACATCATTCAGGCCGTGCAGCGTCGCCCCACGGAAGCCGTACTTCTTCGCAAAGGCCGTCAGCGGTGCCGTGGCGCTGAAGGTGCTGATGCACAGAATGATGTCGTAATTCGGATAAACATTGCGCTCCAGACTGCGCTCGTTGCCCTGCATGTCCACGCAGCGGTCCGGCATGTCCAGGTTGCTGCCGCCCGTCGGCTCATAGGCAAACATGTCCACCTTCGTGCCGCCCAGCGCTGCCAGCCCGCCCTGCTTCAGCCCCTCGTAAAAATGCAAATGCGCCCGCTGCTGCACTTGGCGCTTCGTGTTTTCCAGGAAAGCGAAGTCCTTCGCCTCCGCGAGGTCCGGCAGGTCGATCAAAACGCAGAAGCTCTTGCCCTGGGTCGGCTCAAACACCGAAGAAAGCAGGCGCACGAGGTTGAAGGTAGGAAACGCCCGCTGGTCGGCGGCAAACTGGACGGAAGGAATCAGCATGGAACTCATCGTGGAAGGCCCAGGGTTCTGGGTAAAGGGCATTACGGAGCAAAAACGCAGCGGGCGGCATTGATTTTATCACAGAGGGCGCAGCCCAGTCCAAAATAAAGGTAGGGAAAGCGCGCTCTTCCCTAATCAGCGGACGGAGGCGGGGCGCGAACAAGCTCTTTCATGCTCCCGCCGCCGCCCACGGATATTTTGGGACGAGACGCAGCTCTTCTCTACCATTGTTTTTTGAAGGGCTACGCCCGCTAGACAGAGCGTAAAAGAGCGCGATGAGCACCGCCCATCGCGCCTGTCATTTCGACTTTAACGAAGCTTAGATCAGTCCCAGTTCCTGCACCGCTGCGCGCTCTTCTTTAAGCTCGGTTTCGGTGGCATTGATCTTGGACTGGCTGAACTCGTTGATGGGGACGCCCTGGACGATTTCCCACTTCTTGCCATCGGTCTTGATGGGGTAGGAGAACATCAATCCCTTGTCGATGCCGTAGCTGCCATCGGAGCAGATGGCGACGCTGGTGAAGTCGCCAGCGGGGGTGCCGAGGGCGAGGCTCTTCACGGTATCGCAGGCGGCATTGGCGGCGGAGGCGGCGGAGCT